>JAIWOG010000315.1 GCA_020217035.1 Magnetospirillum sp.
GGATCGGACCCCGTCCGCGGCCCCGCGCCGAATGCGGTGCGCACCCAGGTTCCGTCGTCCCTGCCGACGGTACGGCCGACCGGAGCGCAAGCCCTTCCCAGCGGCCCCCGCCCCTCCGACGTCGGCGGCTGGGGCGACGCCTGGGGAAGCGAAGCCGCCGGCCGCACGGCGCCGGCGGTCCGGGCCACCGGCGAGGGACAATCTTCCCCCGCCCCAGAGCGGGCAACCAGCGTCGCCACCACGCCGGACAACCGTGTCGAGGTCAACGCCCAGCTTCCCGGTGGGCCGGGCGACACCGAGGAACCGGTGCAGTTGACCGCCGACCAGATCATCCACGACCGCGAGCTGGGAATCGTCACCGCCAAGGGACGGGTCGAGATCGTCCAGACCAACAACCGCACCCTGGTGGCCGATACCGTCAGCTACAACCTGAAGCAAGACATCATCGCCGCCTCGGGCAACGTGGTGGCAACCGAACCCAGCGGCGAAGTGATCTTCGCCGATTATTTCGAGCTGACCGGCGACTTCAAGGACGGCGTCGCACAGGAGATCAAGGTGATCCTGGCCGATTCCTCGCGGATCGGCGCCACCAGCGGCGTGCGGGTCGGCGGCAACCGCACCGATTTCGACAACGGCATCTACACCGCCTGCGAACCCTGCCGCCGCAAGCCCGACCAGACGCCGTTGTGGCAGGTCAAGGCGGTGCGCGTCACCCACAACCAGGCCGACCAGGAAATCGAATACCGCGACGCCTGGATGGAATTCGCCGGCATCCCGGTCATGTACACCCCCTATATGTCCCATCCCGACCCCACCGTGCGGCGCCGCAGCGGCTTTCTGATGCCGTCGGCCAGCATGTCGTCGAACCTTGGGGCCAACGTGGCAACGCCCTATTACTGGGCCATCGCCGACAACCAGGACTTGACCTTCACCCCGCGTTTCCTGTTTCCCAATTCCAGCACCACCAAGGTTCCTGCCTTGGAGAACAAAGGACGCTCGGTGCTGCAGCGCGTGGTGTTGAACGGCGAGCATCGCTGGGTGGGGGCCGAGGGCGAAACCAAGACGGTGGCCAGCTTGACCGCCGACAAGTATTCCGCCGACCTGCGCGGCCATATCGACGCCAGCGGCCGCTTCGACCTCAGCAATGTCTGGCGTGCCGGCTATCAGGTTCAGCGCTCCAGCGACGACACCTATACCGGCATCTACGGCTACTCCTTCCAACGCAATCAGCCATGGCTGACCACCCGGCCTTATCTGGAAGGGTTCGGCCGTCGCAACTACGCCGTCCTGGAGGCATTCTCCTATCAGGGGCTGCGAGAACAGGACGATCCCAGTTCCTCGCCCCTGGTGCTGCCCCACGCCAGCTTCAGCCACATGAGCATGCCGTCGTCGCGCGGGGGTTATTGGACCATCGACACGGACATGCTGTCCTACGCCCGCAGCGAAGGTCTTGCCGCCAACCGTTTGTCCACCAAGGTCGCCTGGAACCGCCCCTTCCTGGGTCGCATGGGCGACATCACCGACTTCAGCGCGTCGCTGCGTGGCGATGGCTATCACGCCGATCATCTCGACAACAACGACGGATCGGCCAACAGCGGGCGCGTGGTCCCGCAAGTCTCGTTGAATTGGCGCCAGCCTTTCATCCGGCAAAGCGCCACCCTGCCGCAAATTGTCGAACCCCTGCTGATGGTCGCCGCCAGCCCCAACGGCGGCAACCCCCGCAAGCTTCCCAACGAAGATTCACAAACCTTCGAGCTGGACGAGATCAACGCGCTAAGCCCCGACCGCATGACCGGCCTGGACCGGGTGGAAGGCGGCGTGCGCGGCGGCTATGGCCTGCGTTGGAGCGCCTATCCGTCCAGGGGCGGCTATGTCACCGCACAAGTGGCGCAAGGATGGCGCGCCCGCAAGGACAGCACCTACGCCCCCGGTCAGGGTTTCGACGACTACCTGTCCGATTATGTCGGCCGCCTGGACATCGCCCCCACCGGAAACCTGGCGCTGTTGAACCGTGTGCGTCTGGACAAGGACACCTTGACCTTGCGGCGCAATGAAAACACCCTGAGCGTTGGCTCGCCCTTGATGCGCTTTTCCACCACCTATCTGATGTTGGAAAAATCGGGAACCGCCGATCAACGTTTCGACCGTCGCCACGCCCTGGTCAACACCCTGACATCGAGCATTTCCCGTTATTGGCAGGTGGCGGCCACGGTTTCGTCGGATTTGACCAACGGGGGGGACGTGCAAAGCTGGGGGGGCAAGGCCACCTATTCCGACGAATGCTTCGCCTTCGTCACCGACCTGCGGCGCAACACCACCCAGGACCGTGATGACATGGCCGGCTACACTTTGACCTTCAACATTGTGTTCCGCACCTTGGGCGACCTGCCGCTCAACGTGTTCTAGATCACGCAGCGGGCGATATCGTTTCCCCGCGACAGGAAGGACGTGACATGCTTTCTCGATTCATCGCCCCTTGCGTCTTGGCGGCATCCTTGGCTTTCTCGGCGACGCACCATGCCGCCAACGCGCAATTGGTCGACAGGGTGGTCGCGGTGGTCAATGACGAAGCCATTTCGTTCCGTGACCTTGACGCCCGGCTGCGTCTGGCCTTGGTCTCGTCCAACATTCCCGACACCCAGGACGCGCGTCAACGCATCCTGCCGCAGGTGTTGCGCAAGATGATCGACGAACGACTGCAATTGCAGGAAGCGCAGAAGCAGAACATCGCCCTCAGCAATGCCGACGTCGACGGCGCCATCGCCATGATCGAACAGCAAAACCGCATGCCTCGCGGAATGTTGCTGTCCGGTTTGGCCCGTCAGGGAATCGACCCGTCCCGGGTGCGCGAACAGATCAAGGCCGATATGACCTGGTTGCGTCTGGTCAGCCGCATGGCCGCCTCGCAAATCCGCATCGGCGAGGAAGAAGTCAACGACCGCCTGCAAAGCATCGCCGAGCGCCAAGGCCAGCGCGAAGTCCATGCCGCCGAAATCTTCCTGCCGGTGGACAATCCCGAGCAAGAAGCGGAATCCCGTGCCTTGGGCGAAAAGCTGATGGAAGGGTTGCGGGCGGGCACCCCGTTCTCGGCGCTGGCCCGTCAGTTCTCGCGGTCGCCGACCTCGGCCAATGGCGGTTTGCTGGGCTGGGTGTCACCGGGCATGGTGGACGACGAAATGTCCGCCATCCTGGAACGGCTGGAACGGGGCCAGACGTCGGAACTGGCTCGCACCTCGGCTGGTTTCGTCATCATGACCATCCTTGATACCCGTATCGTCGGTCAAACCGTCGATCCGGACAACAGCACCGTCACCCTGGCCCGCATGGTTCTACCGACCCCCGCGGGGGCGCCGCCGAAGAGCGAATTGATGGAGCGCGCCGCCAAGCTGACCAGAAACACGCCCAACTGCGCTGCCTTCGACGGCTTGGCGGCCAAGGCCGGGGCGACCACCACCCGGGTCGGACCGACACGGGTGGGCGAGCTTGCCGCCGACCTGAAGCGGGCCGTCGCCGGCCTTCGCGGCAACCAGGTTTCACCCCCGGTCGATTCCCCCGAGGGCATTGTCGTCGCCATGGTTTGCGACTTCCAGGAATCCCTGGTCGCCACCCCACCGACGGCGGAACAAGTGCGGCGCCAGATCGAGGAAGAACGCCGCGACATGCTGAGCCGGCGCTATATCCGCAACCTGCGTCGTGCCGCCTTCATCGACGTCCGCATGTGACGACCACGCCATGAGCACGCCCAAGCCCCTGGCCCTGACCATGGGCGAGCCGGCGGGGATCGGCGGCGAGCTGACCCTGCTGGCTTGGCAGCGCCGCCGCCTTTTGCCCCGCCCCTTCATCGCCGTGGACGACCCGCATCGACTGAGGCGCTTGGCGGCCCGGCTGGGATGGGACGTGCCCATGGTCGAAGTCGATTGCGCCGCCGATGCCGTCGGTATATTCGACCGTGCCTTGCCGATCCTTCCACAATGTTTGTCGGTGCCGGCCGAACCCGGCCGCCCCGATCCCGCCAACGCCCCGGCGGTCATCGACTCGATCCGCCGGGCGGTCCAGTTGGCCCAAGCCGGCGATTGCGCGGCGCTGGTCACCAATCCCATCCACAAGGCGGTGCTGTACCAGGCGGGCTTCGGCTTTCCCGGCCACACCGAGTACCTGGCCCACCTGCTGGGCCAGGACGGGGCCGAGGTGATGATGCTGGCCTGTCCGCAATTGCGGGTCGTGCCGGTGACCATCCACGTCTCCTTGGCCCAAGCCGCAGCCAGCCTGCGGACCGAAGCCATCGTCCATGCCGGGCGGGTCGCCGCCGCCGCCTTGCAGCGGGATTTCGGCATTTCCCGGCCACGGCTGGCGGTCGCCGGCCTCAATCCCCATGCCGGCGAGGACGGCACCATGGGCACCGAGGACCGGGACATCGTCGCCCCAGCCGTCGCCGCCCTGCAAGCCATGGGCATCGACGCCAAAGGCCCGCTGCCGGCCGACACCCTGTTCCACGCCCGCGCCCGCGCCGAATACGACTTGGCGCTGTGCATGTATCACGACCAGGCGCTGATCCCCATCAAGACCATCGATTTCGACGGCGGCGTCAACGTCACCCTGGGGCTGCCCGTCATCCGCACATCGCCCGACCACGGCACCGCCTTTGCTTTGGCCGGCAGCGGCCAGGCCAATCCCGACAGCCTGATGGCCGCCCTGACCATGGCCGCCCACATGGCCGACAACCGGAGCCGCGTTCCGTGACCGAACTGCCCCCCTTGCGTGACGTGCTGGCCGCCCATGGATTGACCGCCCGCAAATCCCTGGGCCAGCACTTCCTGCTGGATCTGAACCTGACCGGGCGCATCGCCCGCGCCGCCGGACGCCTGGAAACCGGCACCACCATCGAGATCGGCCCCGGTCCCGGCGGCCTGACGAGGGCGTTGTTGGACGCCGGCGCCCGCCATGTCGTCGCCGTCGAACGCGACGACCGCGCCATCGCCATCCAGAACGAAATCGCCGCCGCCTATCCCGGCCGCCTGGACATCATCGCCGACGACGCCCTGAAGGTGGACGCCGCCGATCTGGGCGAAGCGCCACGCCGCATTGTCGCCAACCTGCCCTACAACATCTCGACGGTGTTGCTGCTGAACTGGCTGCGGCGCATCGACCGTTTCGAAAGCCTGACCTTGATGTTCCAAAAAGAGGTGGTGGACCGTCTGGCGGCGGCGCCGCGCAGTCCGGATTACGGCCGTCTTTCGGTGATCACCCAATGGCTGTGCGAGGTTCGCCCGCTGTTCAACGTGGACAAGCGCGCCTTCACCCCGCCGCCCGCCGTCATGTCCACGGTGGTGCAATTGCTTCCCCGTCCGCATCCCTTGGCCGAGGCCCGCCTGGAAACCCTGGAACGGGTCACCGCCGCCGCTTTCGGACAACGCCGCAAGATGCTGCGCTCCAGCCTGAAAGCCTTGGGACGAGCCGAGGAATTGCTGGAAGCCGCCGCCATTCCCGCTACCGCCCGGGCCGAGGAACTGAGCGTCGAGCAATTCTGCACCCTGGCACGTCTGCTGGATAGCGCCCAGTCATACGTAATACCTTGATTTTGTTGACCAAAGCATCGTCCATGCTATGGTGACGCCATGAAACGTTCCCACGCTCCGCATGCGCACATGGCCCCGGTGGACATTGTCGGCATACCCGAGCCGCATCTGCGCGAGCATTTGGAACACATCCTGGCTGAAGACAGCGCCCAAGGCGCCGAACCGCAAAGCCTGCTGGGACTGGCCCGTCACTTCGAGGACGAAGGCGCCCCCCATCAAGACTTGCCCCCGGACGAGGGTGCCGAAGGCCACGAGGACATGCTGCCGCAACTGCGTCTGGTCGACGCTTTGCTGGGAAAGTCCCCCCGCCACCCCCCACAACCCGAGCGCCGGCCGTTCGCCGAACTGATCACCGCCGAGCAAAACCGGCGTCAACGCCGCAAACGGCTAAGCCGCCCCCCCGACAGTGTCGAATCTTTGCCGCCCCCTTCCCCGCAAGCGGAAAACGACCGTCTGCTGCTGGAAGAAATCGGCCGCAAGCCGCCGCATCCCAGCGGCGGCTGGGTTGCCGAAACGCCAGAACCTTCCCCCCCGCCGGTCGACACGCAGGACAGCTCGCCACCGCCTGCTTTCTCGTTGGGGGACGAGGTGATGGACGGGTTCGTGTCGGCGCCGGTTACCCCACCGCGCGACATGCCTGTGGCGGAAACGTCGGACAGTGAACAAACCGCGCCTTCCAAAGCGGAACCCAGCCCCCCGATTGCCCTGAAGGTCAAACGGAAGGAAAAGACGCCGACTGCGCCGGCTGAGCCCCCCCCGCCCCCGTTTGCCAAGCCGGCGGTCACGATGAAGGTCAAGGGCAAACCGCGACGCCCCGCCGCCGTCACCCCACCGCCGGTGGACGAAACGCCGCCCCCGCCCGACGCCGCGCCCGAAGTGCCGGCACCGCCGGAAGACCAGGCCGCCGCCAAGCCGGCGGTCACGATGAAGGTCAAGGGCAAGCCGCGACGACCCGCCGCCGTCACCCCACCG
>JAIWOG010000243.1 GCA_020217035.1 Magnetospirillum sp.
CGCCGCCTGCTGGGACGGCCGGCCTTGGCCGGGGCGGTCGCCGCCGGGGGCGCCGTCGCCGGCACCGCCGCCATGGTGGCGCTGTCCCTGGCCTTGTCGGGCCGCGAATTCCTGGTCGCCGGCCAGGCCCTGGCGGTGACCTATGTTCCGCTGATGGCGGTGGAAGCGGTGGCCACCGCCGCCATGGTCGGCCTGCTGGCCAAGGTCAAACCCGACGCGTTGGAGATGCGGTCATGATCCGCCTGTTGGCCGTCCTCGCCCTGTTGCTGGCCGCTTCGCCGGCTTACGCCCACAAGCTGAAGCTGTTCGTCACGCAAGAAGGGACCGAGATCAGCGGCAAGACCTATTTCGCCGGCGGCGGTGCCGCGGCCGAACTGGACGGCCAGGTGGTGGACGCCCAAGGCCGGGTGGTCGCCACCCTGCGCACCGACGCCGAAGGCCGTTTTCGCTTTACCCCGCCCCAAGGCGACGGCTTGCGCGTCCGCTTCGAATCCGGCGACGGCCACATGGCGGAAGCCGTCCTTGGCCAGACGGCGCCCAGCGCTCAGACGGCGAATGCCGCCGCGCCGCCGGTGAATGCCGCCACGCCGGATGTGGACGCCGCCATCGCCCGCCAACTGACCCCCTTGCGCGAACAATTGGACCGCATGGAATCCCGCGCCCGCCTGTCCGACATCGTCGGCGGCGTCGGCCTGATCGTCGGCGTGTTCGGCGTTTACGCCTGGGTCGCCTCGCGCCGCGGGAACAAGTCATGAGCACCTTGACCCTGTCCGCCGGCGAAGCGCTGGCGCCGGCCCGTCGCAACAAACCCCTGCTGGATCGCCTGGAGCCGCGCAGCCGGGTGCTGGCCGCCATCGCCGTCGCCGTCGCCGTCATCGCCTGCCGTACCCTGCCCGCCGCCGCCGCCACCCTGTTGCCGGCGATGGCCCTGGCTCTGCTGGCCGGCCTGCGCCCAGGCCCCACCCTGCGCCGTCTGGCGGCGCTGGAAGGGTTCATGATCCTGACCCTGCTCAGCCTGCCCTTCACCATGGGCGGCCCCGTGCTGTTCAGCCTGGGCGGCTTGCATTGGGGGGCCGAAGGCACCTGGCGGGCGGCGCTGATCCTGACCAAAAGCAGCGCCATCGCCCTTTCCCTGCTGGCGCTGCTGGGAACCTTGGAACTGCCCGAGTTGGGCCACGCTTTGGCCCGGTTGGGTCTGCCCGCCCGCTTCGTCGCCTTGTTCGTGCTGTCGACCCGCTATGTCGAGGTGCTGCGGGGTGAACTGGCCCGCCTGCGTCTGGCCATGCGGGCCAGGGGTTTCCGCCCCCGTGCCAGCCTGCATTGCTGGCGGTCACTGGGCCATCTGCTGGGCATGCTGGTGGTCGGCAGCCTGGAACGGGCGGAACGGGTGCACGCCGCCATGCGGCTGCGCGGCTTCGACGGTCGCCTGCATTTGCTTGACGAACACCGCGCCGGCCTGCTGGATTGGGGCTTCGCGGCGGCCTTGGCCGCCACCTTCGCCCTGTTGGCCCTGTTGGATATGGCGTGACCACCAGCCCTTTGTTCCAGTTGGACGGCGTCCACTTCGCCTATGAATCCGAACGCCCGGTGCTGGCGGGGGCCGATTTCGTCCTGCACGCCACCGAGAAAGTGGCGCTGGTCGGCGCCAACGGCGCCGGCAAGACCACCTTGTTCCACCTGATGGTCGGCTTGGTGCTGCCCCAGGCCGGACGCGTCATCGCCTTTGGCGCCGAATGCCGGCGCGAGGCCGATTTCCACCCGGTCCGCGCCCGAACCGGCCTGTTGTTCCAGGATTCCGACGACCAATTGTTCTGCCCCACCGTGGTGGAAGACGTCGCCTTCGGCCCCTTGAACCAGGGATGTTCCCGCGCCCAGGCGCGAAACCTGGCCACCGAAGCCCTGGATTTGGTCGGATTGTCCGGCTTCGAGGACCGTGTCACCCACAAGCTGTCCGGGGGACAAAAGCGCTTGGTGGCGCTGGCCACCATCCTGGCCATGAAGCCGCAAGTTCTGTTGCTGGACGAACCCACCAACGGCCTGGACCGTGACGCCCGCGCCCGCCTGCTGCGGGTGCTGGACGGTCTGCCCCAGGCCCTGGTGATGATCTCCCACGACGACGACGCCCTGGCGGCGCTGACCCGCCGACGCGTCACCCTGGAGAATGGCCGGCTGTCGGGTTAAAATGCCCCCCAGAACACAGGAGGCTTCCATGCACGGTTCCCATCACGGCCCGCACAGCCACGGCCACAAGCATGCCCATCAGCATGAGCACAGCCATGTGCACACCCACGAGCACAGCCATGGCGAGGTCACCCACAGCCACGCCCACGCCCACGCCCACAGCCACGAACACCTGCACCAGCACAGCCACCCCCACGGCCACGAGGGCGAGGCGGCGCACGACCACGGCCACGACGACAGCAAGCACACCTGGAAGCCGCACGACCATCAGCATGCGCTGGAAGACCTGCCCGACCACGACCATCAGCATTAGGTGTTTAGTCCCGGTTCTTCTTGTCCTTCTTATCCTTCTTGTCTTTCTTTTCTCACTTGTCCTTGTCCTTGCCGTGGCCGCGCTTGTCGTCGTCCTGGCGATGGTCCTCGGAGCGGCCGTAATTGGGCGAGTCCTTCGACCCTTGCGCCTTGGAGCCACCGGTGCCGGCGGCCTTGTTGATCTGGTCGGTGGCGGCTTGCGTCGCCGCTTCCTTGGCCGCCTGGGTGACGGAATCCACCGCCGACTGGGCGAAAGCCGGGGCCAAGGACAGCAGCAGCAGGGCGGCCGAGGCCGAAATCAGACGCTTCATGGAAAACTCCGGTTGAACCCCAAGAGGGATCAAACATCGCGCCGATTCACGTTTCGAAAAAGAGAGACGAAAGTCGCAAAGGAAAAGGGCGCCCCGTTGTGGGCGCCCTTGATTCTTACGCCAGCGCGGCGGCGATCTTGTCCACCGCGTCCTGGGCCTTGTCAGCGTCGGGGCCGCCGGCCTGGGCCATGTCGGGACGGCCGCCGCCGCCCTTGCCGCCCACCGCTTCGGAACCGATGCGCACCAGGTCGACGGCCGAGAAGCGGCCGGTCAAATCCTCGGTCACCGCCACCACCACCGATGCCTTGCCGCCATCGGTGGAGACCAAAGCGATGACGCCCGAGCCGATCTGCTTCTTGATCTCGTCGGCCATGCCCTTAAGATCCTTGGCCGGCACGCCGTCCAGCACCTTGCCAGCATAGGTGACGTCGCCCACCTTGGTGGTGGCCGCCCCCTGGCCGCCGCCGGTGGCCAATTGCTTGCGGGTTTCCGACAATTCGCGTTCCAGCTTGCGGCGGTCTTCCACCAACTGGGCGATGCGGGCGGGCAGTTCCGCCGGCGCCGCTTTCAGCGCGGCCGCCGTGCGGGCCACCAATTCTTCCTGTTCGTTGGCCCAGGCCAGAAAGGCCGGGCCGGTCACCGCCTCGACGCGGCGCACGCCGGCGGCGACGGCGCTTTCCGACAGAATCTTGAAGCCGCCGATGTCGCCGACGCGGCGCACATGGGTGCCGCCGCACAATTCCACCGAGAACGGGTTCGGCGCACTGTCGTCGCCGCCCATGGAGACGACGCGCACTTCGTCGCCGTACTTTTCGCCGAACAGCGCCATGGCGCCGGCTTCGATGGCGTCGTCAGGCGTCATCAGCTTGGTGACCACTTCGCGGTTCTTGCGGATCTGGCGGTTGACCTGGGCTTCCACCAGACGGATTTCCTCGGACGACAACGCCTTGGGGTGGGCGAAGTCGAAGCGCAGGCGGTCGGGGCCGACCTGGCTGCCCTTCTGGGTCACGTGCTCGCCCAAAGCGTCGCGCAGGGCCTGATGCAGCAGGTGGGTGGCCGAGTGATGGCCCCGGGTGGCGTCGCGGCGGTCTTCGTCCACGGCGAAATGGGCGTCCTCGCCCACCGCCACCGGACCGCCTTCCACCTTGCCCACATGGACGATCAGGTCGCCCAGCTTCTTCAAGGTGTCGGTGACAACGATGCGGGCCTTGCCGCCAGCGACATTGATCACCCCGGCATCGCCCATCTGGCCGCCCGATTCGCCATAGAACGGGGTCTGGTTGGCCACCACCAGGACCTCGTGGCCGGGATGGGCGGCTTCCACCACCTTGCCACCCTCGACCAGGGCGACGATCTGGCCCTCGGCGGCAATGGTGTCATAGCCCAGGAATTCGGAAGCGCCGACCTTGTCCTTGATCTCGAACCACAGGGTTTCCGTGGCAGCTTCACCCGAACCCGACCACGCCTTGCGGGCTTCCGCCCGCTGGCGCTCCATGGCGGTGGCGAAGCCGTCGGTGTCGACGCCCAGCCCCTGGGCCTTCAGCGCGTCCTCGGTCAAATCCAGCGGGAAGCCATAGGTGTCGTACAGCTTGAACGCCACCTCGCCGGCCAGCTTGGCGCCGGGGACCAGACGGGTGACTTCCTCGTCCAGCAGCTTCAGACCCTTGTCCAGGGTGGCCTTGAAGCGGGTTTCTTCCAGCTTCAGGGTCTCAGTGATCAGGGCGCCGGCGCGGCCCAGTTCGGGATAGGCTTCGCCCATCTGCTTTTGCAGGGCCGGGAACAAGCGCCACAGCAATGGTTCGGTGCAGCCCATCAGATGGGCGTGGCGCATGGCGCGGCGCATGATGCGGCGCAGCACATAACCGCGGCCTTCGTTGCTGGGCAGAACGCCGTCGGCGATCAGGAAGCACGACGAGCGCAGATGGTCGGCGACCACCCGGTGCGACACCTTGTGCGGGCCGTCGGGATCGGTGCTGGATTCATGGGCCGAAGCCTCGATCAGCGAACGCAGCAGGTCAACGTCGTAATTGTCGTGCTGGCCTTGCAGCACGGCGGCCAGACGTTCCAGGCCCATGCCGGTGTCGATGCTGGGCTTGGGCAGCGGCAGACGGGTCTGCTTGTCCACCTGCTCGAACTGCATGAACACCAGGTTCCAGATTTCGATGAAGCGGTCGCCGTCCTGGTCGGGGCTGCCGGGCGGACCGCCGGGGATCTTGTCGCCGTGGTCATAGAAGATTTCCGAGCACGGACCGCAGGGGCCAGTGTCGCCCATGGACCAGAAATTGTCGCTGGTCGGAATGCGGATGATGCGGTCGTCCGAGAAGCCCGCCACCTTTTTCCAGATATTAAAAGCCTCGTCGTCGTCGTGATAGACGGTGACCAGCAGCTTGTCCTTGGAAAGCCCGAATTCCTTGGTGATCAGGTTCCAGGCCAGCGCGATGGCGTCGTCCTTGAAGTAATCGCCGAACGAGAAGTTGCCCAGCATCTCGAAGAAGGTGTGGTGCCGCGCGGTGTAGCCCACATTGTCCAGGTCGTTGTGCTTGCCGCCGGCGCGCACGCATTTCTGCGAGGTGGCGGCGCGGACGTAATCGCGCTTTTCCACCCCGGTGAACACGTTCTTGAACTGCACCATGCCGGCATTGGTGAACATCAGCGTCGGGTCGTTGCGCGGCACCAGCGGGCTGGAGGCCACCACTTCATGGCCGTTCTTGGCGAAGTAGTCGAGGAAGGCGCGGCGGATGGTGTTGGCAGTTTGCATGGGACCTACGCATCAGTTCGGCAACTTGTAACGAACGGGCTTTGTACCCTTGATTGGCCTTTGCTGTCCAGTTGGGCTAAGCTGCCCCTCATGCGTGTATACATCCCCCTGATCGCCAGCCTGTTCCTGGCCGCCCAGCCGGCACATTCCGCCCCCATCCGCTGTACAGACGACGGCGAGGGCGGCGCGTGCATCTGGGGCAAGGTCGAAGGCTATGACGGCTCGTCCCTGCAGATCAGGGGCCTGACCATCCAACTGGCCGGCATCACTGTGCCGCCGCGCCGCGATCTGTGTCAGGACAAGAACGCCAAGACCAGTTTCGACTGCGCCAAGCCGGCCAGGAAGCGCATGGGCGAATTGCTGGCCAAGGGCGTCGCCTGCGACATCCTGGACGTGGCGGGTGGCGTGATCTGGGGCCGCTGCGCGGTCTTCGACGGCGACCTGGGCGCCGCCCTGGTGGCGTCCGGCGTCGCCAAGGCGGCCAAGGACAGCCCCTATGATGCCGAGCAGGCGGCGGCGCTAGCGGCGAAAAAAGGGCTGTGGGCGGCGGGAACCGTCATTCCCAAGGATTGGGAAAACATCCGCAAGAAGGGCGAGTGATCACGCCGCCGGCGCCGGGTGGTGTTCGTCGGGAATGCCGGCGGCCAGGCGTTCGTTGAGGCGCGAGCATTTCTGTCGCTGGCTTTCCGAGCGCAACTGACCACACGCCGCCAGGATATCGGAACCGCGCGACTTACGGATCGGCGCCGAATAGCCGTTGTCCTGAATGAAGTCGGAAAACGCCCGGATGTCCTTCATGCTTGAGCATTCGTATTCCGAGCCCGGCCACGGATTGAACGGGATCAGGTTGAACTTGGCCGGCAGCCCCTTGACCAGACGCAGCAATTGGCGGGCGTCGGCCAGGGAATCGTTGATGCCCTTCAGCATGACGTATTCGAAGGTGATGCGCCGGGCGTTCGACGCGCCGGGATAGTCGCGGCACGCCTGCATCAAGTCCTTCAACGGATATTTCTTGTTGATGGGCATGATCTGGCTGCGCACGTCGTCGGTCACCGCATGCAGCGAAATCGCCAAATTGACGCCCAACTCGGCGCCGGCACGCGCCATCATCGGCACCACGCCCGAGGTGGAAAGGGTGATGCGGCGCTTGGAAATGCCGATCCCTTCGCCGTCCATGATGATCTTCAGCGCCTTGGCGACGTTGTCGTAATTATAAAGCGGCTCGCCCATGCCCATCATCACGATGTTGGACAGCAGCCGGGTGGAATCGTCGGGGGTCGGCCATTCGCCATAGGAATCACGCGCCAGCATGAACTGGCCGACGATCTCGGCGCTGGTCAGGTTGCGCACCAAAAGCTGGGTGCCGGTATGGCAGAACTTGCAGGTCAGCGTGCAGCCCACTTGCGACGAGATGCAGACAGCACCGCGTTGTTCGTCTTCGTCGGGGATGTAGACGGTTTCCGCCTCGTTGCCGTCCTCGAACTTCAACAGCCATTTGCGGGTGGTGTCGATGCTGGTCAACTCGCGCTCGACCAGCGGACGGCGCACCACGTAATGCTCGGCCAGACGCGCCTGCATGACCTTGGAAATGGACGACATCTTGGCGAAGTCGGTCTCGCCGCGATTGTACAGCCAATGCCACAACTGCTTGGCGCGGAACGGCTTTTCGCCGATGGACGCCATTTCGGCGGCCAGTTCGTCGCGGGACAAGCCGATCAGGTTTTTCATGGTGGTGTCGCTCATGGCGCGATACTTAAGGATTCGCCCGTGGAAATGCAATATTTGCCGCAAATCGGGGCTGTCTTCGGCGAAAGTTCTCGTTATAGTCCCATGCCATGACCGATCCCTTCGCCCTTGACGACGACATCCCCGATCCCTTCCAGCCCCCCGCCCGCCGTTCTGGCGTGGTCGAGGTGCCCACTGATGCGCCCTGGCTGGTGGGGCTGAACGCCGAGCAGCATCAGGCGGTGACCACCACCGACGGCCCGGTCCTGGTGCTGTCGGGCGCCGGCACCGGCAAGACAAGGGTGCTGACCAGCCGTCTGGCCCAGATCCTGGCCGGACGCCGTGCGCAGCCGTGGCAGATCCTGGCGGTGACCTTCACCAACAAGGCGGCGCGTGAGATGAAGGACCGGGTCGGCGCCATGGTGGGACCGCTGGCCGAGCAACTGTGGCTGGGCACCTTCCATTCGCTGTGCGTGCGCATCCTGCGCCGCCATGCCGAGGCGGTGGGGCTGAAATCCAACTTCACCATCCTGGATGCCGACGACCAGTTGCGGCTGTTGAAGCAGGTGATGGAAGGCGAAAGCGTCGACACCAAGAAATGGCCGGCGCAATCCCTGATGGGCGCCATCCAGCGCTGGAAGGACCGGGGCCTGACACCCGACAAGGTGACCAGCGACCAGGCCGGCGACCTGGCCGGCGGGCGCATGGTGCAGCTTTACCGCCTGTACCAGGAACGCCTGCTGACGCTGAACGCCGCCGATTTCGGCGATCTGCTGCTGCATTGCCTGACGCTGTTCCTGACCCACCCGGAAGCCCTGGCCCATTATCAGGACCAGTTCCGCTATATCCTGGTGGACGAATACCAGGACACCAACGTGGCGCAATATCTGTGGCTGCGGCTGTTGGCGCAAAAGCACAAGAACATCTGCTGCGTCGGCGACGACGACCAAAGCATCTATTCCTGGCGTGGCGCCGAGGTCGGCAACATCTTGAAGTTCGAGCGCGACTTCCCCGGCGCCACCGTGGTGCGCCTGGAAAGCAATTACCGTTCGACACCGCATATCCTGGCCGCCGCCAGCCATTTGATCGCCCACAATTCCGACCGTCTGGGCAAGACCTTGCGCCCCGGCTTGCCCCACGATCCCGCCGACATCCAGAAGGTCCGGGTGCGCGGCGTCTGGGATGGGCCGGAAGAGGCCCGCGTGGTGGTGGAAGAAATCGAGACCTTGCAGCGGCGCGGCGAGTCCCTGGCCAGCATGGCCATCCTGGTGCGCGCCGGCTTCCAGACCCGCGAGTTCGAGGAACGGCTGATCACCACCGGCATCGCCTATCGCGTCATCGGCGGCCCGCGTTTCTATGAACGCCAGGAAATCCGCGATGCCATGGCCTATTTGCGGCTGGTCAACTCGCCCGATGACGGCCTGGCCTTCGAACGCGTCGTCAACCTGCCCAAACGGGGCTTAGGCGACGCGGCGTTGCAGGCGGTGCACGGATTGGCCCGTGCCAAGACCCTTGCCCTGTTCGACGCCGCCAGCCTGCTGTGTGAAACCGATGAATTGAAACCCAAGCCGCGGGCGTCTTTGGGCAAGTTCTGCGCCGACATCCTGCGCTGGCGCGGGCTGTTGGACGATTTACCCCACACTGAGTTGGCCGAGATGATCCTGGACGAATCCGGCTATGTGGAAATGTGGAAGAACGACAAAAGCGCCGAAGCACCGGGCCGGGTGGAAAACCTGAAGGAACTGGTCCGCGCGCTGTCGGACTACGAGACCCTGCAAAGCTTTTTGGAACACGTGGCGCTGGTCATGGAAAACGACCAGAAGGACAGCACCGACAAGGTGACGCTGATGACCCTGCACGGCGCCAAGGGTTTGGAATTCGACAACGTCTTCCTGCCCGGCTGGGAAGAAGGGGTGTTCCCCCATCAGCGCGCCTTGGACGAAGGCGGCAACGCCGCCCTGGAAGAAGAACGCCGCCTGGCCTATGTGGGGCTGACCCGGGCCAGGAAACGCGTCCTGGTCAGCTTCGCCGCCAACCGCCGCATCTACAACCAATGGCAAACCGCCCTGCCCAGCCGTTTCCTGGACGAACTTCCCGCCGCCCACACCGAACGCGACGCCGAACGCGGTTTGATGGGATCAAGCTCGTGGCAGCAAACATCGCGCCCCAAGGACCCCAGTCCGTGGGCGGTGGACTTGCGCCCATCCGGCGATTTCGACGTCGGCGAGCGGGTCTTCCACCAGAAATTCGGCGCCGGCACGGTGTTGGCGGTGGACGGCGACAAGCTGGAAATCGCCTTCGACAAGGCCGGCACCAAGAAGGTACTGGACAGCTTCGTCGAGCCGGCCTGATACTATGGCAAGAATTGCCAATGGGACATGCCCATGCCGACCATGAATGTCAGCCTGCCCGCCGAGATGGCCGCCTTCGTCGAGGCGGAACTGGCCAGCGGCGATTACGCCAGCGCGTCCGAAGTGGTGCGCGACGCCCTGCGCCTGCTGCGCCGCGAACGGGCAGCGGAACAAGAGCGTTTGGCCATCCTGCGCCGGGAAATCCAGCGCGGCATCGACGACGCCGATGCCGGACGTCTGTCCGTCATCAGCATCGCCGAAATCGCCGAGGACGTCATCGCCCGCCAGCGCAAATGATCGTCAGATTCACCGATTTGGCGCAGCAGGACGTCCGCGACATCCTGCGTCAAACCGCTGAACGG
>JAIWOG010000244.1 GCA_020217035.1 Magnetospirillum sp.
TTCGGCCCCGGTCAGGTCCGGGCCTACGCCGCCATGCTGGATCATGCCCAGTCGTTATTGGCGGCGAACCCTTTTCGCCCCGGATCGTTGGACCGCTCGGCGCTGTGGCCGGGCCTTCGACTGTTCCATCTGGAACTGGCAGCGGCTAAAACCGGCGCCGCTTCGCATTGCCTTTACTATCAGGCCAACGCAGACGAGGTTATCGTCCTGCGCGTCCTGCACCAGCGCATGGAACCGGCCACCCACCTGATTGCAGCTTTGTCATAAGGATAAGCCATGCCCGTCATCTTCCCCGATATCTGGCACCTGCGCCTGATCGTCGCCCCCGAGGCGGTGGATGCCTTCGAAGAAGTGTTCGAACGCTTCGCCGAATCGGTGACCATGTTCATGGAAGACAAGTCGGGCATTTCCGACGGCGACTGTCTGTGGCACCTGGAAGGCTATTCGCGCACGCCGCCCGACCGCGCCCAGATCACCGCCGCCCTGGCCGCCGTTGCCGCCGCCACCGGCCACGACCTGCCGGCGCTCGAGATCGAGCGGCTGCCCAATGTCGACTGGGTGCTGGAAAACCTGCGCGACTTCCCGCCCATCGATGCCGGGCGTTTCTTCGTCCGTGGCAGCCATTGGGACGACAAGGTGCCGGTGGGGCGCACCGAATTGCTGGTGGATGCCGGCACCGCTTTCGGGTCCGGGGAACACGCCACCACGCGCGGCTGCCTGACCATGCTGGACAAACTGGCGAAGCGCCGACGTTACCTGCGGCCGCTGGACTTGGGCGCCGGTTCCGGCATCCTGGGCATCGCCATGGCCAAGATGTGGGCGGTGGACGTGCTGGCCACCGACATCGACCCGTCGGCGGTCAAAGTGGCCGCCAACAACGCCAAGCTGAACGGCGTCGGCGCCCGCTTCACCAGCGTCGTCTCTGACGGCTATCGCAATCCGGCGCTGAAGAAGGGCCAACCCTTCGACATCATCGTCGCCAACATCCTGGCCAAGCCGTTGATGCGCATGGCCAAGGACCTAGCCGCCCATCTGGCCCCCGACGGGGTGGCGGTGCTGTCCGGCCTGCTGGAATGGCAGGAACGCATGGTGATGGGGGCGCACGAACCGCAGGGCCTGCGCCTTCGCGAACGCATCGTCATCGACGGCTGGGCGACGCTGGTCATCGGCCGCTAGTTGCCGCCCCCACCCGAAAGGCGTAGAGTGGGCGCTGGGGCTGGGTTACAGGGGACTACCGCATGAACCGTTTCGTCTTCGTTTGCGCTGCCTTGGCCCTGTCGGCCTGCGCCGCCGACCCGCAACCCCAAACGGCCGCACCCGCCAAGCGGGCGGTGACGCCGCCCGGCGGCCAGTGGGAAGTGACCCAGGCCCTAGCCGTCGACCCCACCGGCGGCAACGTTGCCCCCTATCTGGGGCAGAAGGTGGGGCTTTACGACAAGTCCGCCGGCGACCCGACCGGACGGTCGTGCGACAAGCCGGTCTACATGGGCTGGGAAGCGTCGGTGGCCAGCGTCGTCGGCAGCACCGCCAAGGGTGACGACCCCCGCCCGGTGATGGAAGTCACCTGCAAGGGCGAAGCCTTCGGTACTTATGTGGGCATGGCCGATGGCAGCCTGGTGACCCGGGTCAACAATTGGCTGCTGACCCTGAACCGCGTTCCGGCCGAAACCGCCAAGGCCCCCGAGCCGGTCAAGATGGCCGAACCGCCCAAGCCGGAACCCAAGCCGGAACCGGCGAAGATGGCGGAACCCGACACGCGCACCATCGTTTACCTGGCGTCCTATCGCACCGAAAAGCAGGCGCAAGCCGGCTGGAAGGTG
This sequence comes from Magnetospirillum sp., assembly GCA_020217035.1. Lineage (GTDB taxonomy): Bacteria > Pseudomonadota > Alphaproteobacteria > Rhodospirillales > Magnetospirillaceae > Magnetospirillum. The sequence continues at coordinate 1,821 of JAIWOG010000244.1, forward strand.
CTGGCCAAGAAGTCGCCGATCCTGGCCAAGCAGCAGCCGGTCTTCAACCACGTGGACTTGCCCAAGAAAGGCAAGTGGGTGCGCCTGTACGGCCTGGCCGGCGACGAAGCCGAACGCGCCGCCATCTGCAAGCAGGTGGGCAAACTGGTGGACGAATGCGGATCGCGCCTGCGCGAGTAGCAAAAGCCTGCCCGGCGACTGAGGGGCCCGGCACGGGCCTGCGCCTCGCGCAAAACCATCGCGCCTGCGCGAGGTGCAAAAGCCTGCCCGGCGACTGAGGGGCCCGGCACGGGCCTGCGCCTCGCGCCAATTTCGCGAGTCAACTTGCGGGAATCCATGACAGGGTGTAGGTGAAGCCATCATGGCTTCACCACCTCTTCTTTCTTTGCGCGACGTGCGCTTGACCTTCGGCGGCAACCCGCTGTTCGAAGGCGTCACCACTTGGGTCGGCAAGGGCGACAAGACCGTGCTGGTCGGTCGCAACGGCTCGGGGAAATCCACCCTGCTGAAGGTCTTCGCCGGGGACATCCAGCCCGATTCCGGTGAACGCTTCGTCCAGCCCGGGGCGCGGATCGCCTATCTGCATCAGGACCCGGCCATCACCACCGCCACCATCGCCGAGTTCATCGCCCAAGGACTGCCCGAGGCCGAACGCGACCAGACCTGGCGCGTCGACGCCATCATGTCCGATTTGGGCATCGACCCGGCCCGCAATCCGGCGACGCTGTCGGGCGGCGAAGGTCGCCGCGCCGCCTTGGCGCGGGCTTTGGTCGGCGATCCCGACGCGCTGCTGTTGGACGAACCCACCAACCACCTGGATCTGCCCGCCATCCTGTGGCTGGAACAATGGCTGAAGGATTACCAGGGCGCCCTGGTGATGATCAGCCACGACCGCCGCTTCCTGGAAGCCGTGTCGCGCCAGACCCTGTGGCTGGAGCGCGGTGTGGTCCGTCGGGCCGAGTTCGGCTTCGCCGGTTTCCCGCAATGGCAGGAAGAAACCTACGCGGCGGAAGAGGCGGAAATCGCCCGCATGAACACCCAGATGCGCCAGGAAATGCACTGGCTGGCCCGTGGCGTCACCGCGCGCCGGAAGCGCAACATGGGCCGCCTGCGGGCATTGCAGGGCTTGCGCAAGGAACGCTCGGCCCGCATATCGTCGAAGGCCGACAATGATCGCCGTGTCGTCTTGGACTCCGATGCCGGCGACATCTCGGGCCGGCTGGTCATCGAAGCCACCAACATCACCAAGGTGTTCGGCGACAAGGTGGTGGCCCAGGGCTTTTCCACCCGCATCCTGCGCGGCGACCGCGTCGGGCTGATCGGTCCCAACGGCGCCGGCAAGACCACGTTGCTGCGCATGCTGACCGGCGAATTGGCCCCCGATTCGGGCGAGGTACGGCTGGGCACCAACCTGGAACCGGCCTATTTCGACCAGCGCCGCGACCAGTTGAACCCCGACATCAGCGTCTGGGACACCCTGACCGACGGGCGCGGCGACAATGTCTGGGTCCGTGGCCATCCCCGCCACGTGGTCGGCTACATGCGCGACTTCCTGTTCGACGACAACCAGGCCCGCACCCCGGTCCGGGCGCTGTCGGGCGGCGAACGCAACCGCCTGCTGCTGGCCAAACTGCTGGCCAAGCCGTCCAATTTGCTGATCCTGGACGAACCCACCAACGACCTGGACATGGACACCCTGGACCTGCTGGAGGAAATGCTGGCCGATTACCAGGGCACCCTGCTGGTGGTCAGCCACGACCGCGACTTCCTGGACCGGTTGGTGACCAGCGTCATCGCTGTCGAAGGCGACGGCGACATCCGCGAATATGTGGGCGGCTATTCCGACTATCTGGACCAACGCCCCAAGGACGCCCCCGCCGAAGCCGCCAAACCGGCCAAGGACGCCGCCGCCGCGCCGCGTCCCAAGGTCCAGGGCAAGCTGTCCTATAAAGACCAGCGCGAGTTGGACGACCTGCCCAAACGCATGGACAAATTGCACACGGAAATCGCCAAGCTTGAAACCGAGATGGCCGATCCCAACCTGTACGCCCGCGACGCGTCGCGCTTCGACGCCGTCACCAAGCGCCTGGATGCCGCCCGGTTGGAGCTGGAACAGGCCGAGGAACGCTGGCTGGAGTTGGAAGCGTTGCGCGAAGAACTGGCGGGATAGACCCGATGCCGTTCCGGGACTGGCTGCTGGCGTTGACCGTGGTCACCTTGTGGGGGCTGAATTTCATTGCCGTCAAGGTGGCGGTGGCCACCGTGCCGCCCTTCCTGCTGACCGCGCTCCGCTTCGCCTTGGTGGCCTTGGTGCTGGCGCCACTGTTCCGCCCGGCACGGCACCAGTGGAAGGGCATCGTCGGCATCGGCGCCGTGCTGGGGGTGGGGCATTTCGGCCTGATGTTCGTCGGCGTATCCGGCATGGACGCCGCCAGCGCCGCCATCATCACCCAATTGGGGGTGCCGTTCTCGGCATTGCTGGCCTGGCTGGCCTTCGGCGAGCCCTTGGGTCTGGGGCGCGGCATCGGCTTGGTCCTGGCGTTTTCAGGGGTGGCGCTGCTGGCCGGCGAGCCCAGCCTGCCGTCGCTCGTCCCCATGCTGATCCTGGTGGCGGCGATGGTCGCCTGGGCCGTCAGCAACGTGCAGGTCAAGCGATTGGGCGACATCAACCCGCTGGCGCTGAACGGCTGGATGGCGGTGGCCGCCGCCCCCATGCTGGCGGTGCTGTCCTTCACCCTTGAAACCGGCCACGCGGAATTGCCCGCCCGCATGATGGCCGATTGGCGGCCATGGGCCGGAATCGCCTATACCGTCATCGCCTCGTCGCTGGTGGCTTATACGCTGTGGTATGGTCTGTTGCGGCGCCATCCCATGAACCGGGTGGTGCCGGTCACCTTGTTGGGACCGGTGATCGCCGTGGCCGCTGGCGTTCTGGTGCTGGGCGAGACGCTGACCTGGCAGAAAGTGGTGGGCGGCGCCATCACCATCATCGGCGTGGCGGTGGTGCAATTCCTGGGCGGCAACAAGCAGCCGCCGGCCGAACCGGAGCCGGGCACATGATCAATCTGGTGGACTTTCCTTCCCCCAACCACGAGGAACGCCGCGCCGACATCGTCGACATGCTGGTCATCCACTATACCGGCATGCGAAGCGCCGAAGCCGCCCTGGACCGCTTGTGCGACCCCGCCGCCAAGGTCAGCGCCCATTACCTGATCGACGAGGACGGCACCACCTACGCCTTGGTGCACGAAGCCCGCCGCGCCTGGCATGCCGGGGTGGCGTCGTGGCGCGGGCACACGGACGTCAACTCGCGCTCCATCGGTATCGAACTGGTCAATCCCGGCCACGAATTCGGCTATCGCCCGTTCCCCGATGCCCAGATCGACGCGCTGATCGGCCTGGCGCAATTAGTGCTGGCCCGCCATCCCATTCCCGCCCGCAACGTGGTCGGCCATTCCGACGTGGCGCCGACCCGCAAAACCGATCCCGGCGAGTTGTTCCCCTGGCCGCGGCTGAAAACCTATGGCATCGGCCTGTGGCCATTCTCGGGCGAGGAAAAGCTGGATTGCCTGCCCCAGGACTCGCTGCGCCGTCTGGCCCAGATCGGCTATGACATCAGCGACCCGGTGGCCGCCATGGCCGCCTTCCAGCGACGCTTTCGCCCCAGCCTGGTCAACGGCGGCAACGATGTTGAGACCGCCGGCCGCATCGAACGTCTGCTGGGCGCCCTGCGCCCCGGCACCGCCCCGGTGGTGTCCTATGAAGGTCAATTTTTGATCTGATTTACTTATCAATGTGATTTGACTGATAGGGCTTTATCCAACCCGATTCCGCCCCATCTCTGTTGCGTGTCGGGCGCCCAGGCGCCTTTCCATCACGCAGGAGTCGGAGATGAACACTATCGTCAGGATATCCGAGGACAAGCTGGCTTTCGACCACGACCGCGCCTTCAAGATCCGCGCCAAGGGGGTCAAGCTGCTCGGCCTGTGGGCCGCTGACAAGATGGGCCTGAAGGACGACGGCGCCCAGGCTTATGCCCGCGCCCTGGTGGCGGTGGACTTCGAGGAACCCGGCGACGACGACATCCTGGGCAAGCTGCAAGCCGACCTGGCGCCTTATGGCATCGGCCGCGCCGAGTTGACCGACCGTCTGATCGCCTTCGTCGAACAAGCGGCGGCGGAATAAGGAAACCAGGCCATGGACGCCTTGCTGTTTACCCCGCTGCTGGGCGTCCATGCCTGGTTGTGGATGATGTTCCTGGGGATCGTCATCGTTCTGCTGGTGCTTGACCTCGGCGTCCTGCACAAGAAGCAGCGCGAAATCGGCATCGGCGAAAGCCTGGTGTTATCGGCGGGTTATATCGCCGTCGCCCTGGCCTTCGGCGCCTGGGTCTGGCACAGCCAGGGCCAGGAAGACGGGCTGGCTTGGCTGACCGGTTACATGGTGGAGAAGACGCTGTCCTTGGACAACGTCTTCGTCATCTCGCTGATCTTCACCAGCCTTGCCGTTCCTCGTATCTATCAGCATCGGGTGCTGTTCTGGGGCATCCTGGGCGTCATCGTGCTGCGCGGTTTGATGATCGGCTTCGGCACTGCGCTGGTGTCACAGTTTTCCTGGATCCTATACCTGTTCGGCGCCTTCCTGGTGGTCACCGGCGTCAAGATGCTGTTCGCCAAGGAAGCCCATGACGACCCCACGCAAGGCCGGATCATGGCCTGGCTGCGCCGGGTTTTGCGGGTCACCCCCGAACTGCACGGCAACCGCTTCTTCATCCGCGACAACGGCGCCTGGCGGGCGACGCCGTTGTTCCTGGCCCTGGCCATGGTGGAACTGGCCGATCTGGTCTTCGCCGTCGACAGCGTGCCGGCCATCTTCGCCATCAGCACCGATCCCTACATCGTCTACACCTCGAACATCTTCGCCGTGCTTGGCCTTCGCGCCCTGTATTTCGCCCTGGCCGCCATGGTGCACCGCTTCGCCTATCTGAAGCTGTCGCTGTCGCTGATCCTGGTGTTCATCGGAGGCAAGATCTTCTGGACCCATCTGGTGGGCAAGCCCGACCCCACAATTACCCTGGGCGTCACCTTCACCCTGATCGCCGCGGGCATCGGCCTGTCGCTGTGGCGCACCCGCCGCCAAGGCGAGGCCGCATGACAAGTCCCCGTTCACTGGCCTTGACCCTGACCCGTCTGCGTCGCCTGGGCGACGCGGACGGGCCGACCATCGGTCAGGCCGCAGAGTCGTTTTCCTCCCTGGGTCGGCTGGCCCCCTTGCCCCTGCTGGCCGCCCTGGGCATGACCCCATCCCCCGGTTTGCCCTTGGGCGCCATCTGCGGGGGATTGATGGTCTGGCTGGCGCTGGCCGGGTTGCTGCGGCTGCCCGCCGGCGCCCTGCCCCAAGGCATGGCCCGCAGACGCATTCCCCCTGGCGTCTTGCGGGCCATGCTACGGCAGGTCGCGCCCCCCTTGCGCAAATTGGAAAAACTGGCCCGCCCCCGCCTGCGGGCCGCCGCGTGGCCGACCCTGGCCTGGCTGGCCATCCTGGGCCAAGGCGTGGTCATGGCGCTTCCCATCCCATTGGGCAACTTCCTGCCAGGGATCGCCGTCCTGGTGCTGTCCATCGCGGTGATACGCGGCGATGGCGTCGGAGTGGTCGTGGGGCTGGCGGTTTCCGCCCTGTCGCTGGCCGTGCTGGCCGGCCTGGCCTGGAGCCTGGTCGCTTTGTTCTGAAGTCAGGCTTCGACGCGGGTCGGGCCAGTCTGGTCGGTGCGGATATCGATCCAGCGACCACCAGCCTGGAAGGCGACGCTTCCCTTGGTGCCCACCAATTCCGAAGCCCCGGTGAAGATGGCCATGATGTCCATGCGCATCTGCTGGGGCAGCGGCTCGCCGGTGCGGATGATCAGGTCGAACAGCTTCTCCTCGCGCCGGACCAACCCGTCCATCTGGAGACGTCCCAAATTGGTCAGGCGGAAATCCAGGATGAAACGCTGGTCGTTGCCGGTGCCGCCGGCATTGCGCTTTTCTTCGTCGGCGTCGGCACCACGCACGAAAAGCTGGATGGCGTCGACCATGCCGCCATGGACGAAGGGCATGGAATGCAGGCGCCATTCGCCGCCGCCAACCACCCGGCCGGAATCCTGGGCCAAATCCGACACGTCGGCTTTCAGGCGGTCCACCAGATCGCGACGCCCGGCTTTTTCCAATGCCTTGGTCGAGGCTTCGCCCACCACCCCCTTGCCGTCGCCGGTCTTCATCGCCCCGGTGAAGGCGACCATGGCGGCGGCAAGGCGCGGCCCGGCGGCGGGAATACTGCGCATCAGCGCGTCGAAGGCTTGCGGGTCGCTGCGCGACAAGGTTTCCATGGCGTCCGACAGCGCCGGCCAGCCTTGCGGCGTCAAGCCCTCCGCCCGAGACGGCGGCGTTTGAGCCGGCAAGGAAGCGGGAAGCTGCGGCGGCCCCACCACTTCCAGACGCATGACACTGCCCACCGCGACGCTGTCCGCCGCCGGCACCGCCAGGGTGCCGATCGCGGTGTTCATCACCACCTGGCCGCCGGGCGGATGGGCGGAAACGGTGCCGGCCAGCACCGGCGCGACGCTGGTGGGGGACAACGGCGGCAGGACCGAGGACGGGGGCATCTGCGGCAGGTTTTGCGGCAGCGGCGACGGTTTTTGCTGCACCCCTTGCTGCGCGGGATTGGCCTGACCCGGCAAGGCGGCCTGGCCGGCCAAGGGTTGAAAGGGGGGCGGGTCGATGCCGGCGATGCGCACGGTCAGCTGGGTGCCGGCGGGAAGGTTGGCCGGCGGCATCTGACCGGGCTGCGGCGGGGTGGCGAATCCCTGGAACGGCGTGTTTTGGGCCGGACGCACCAACGTGGCGGTGATCCCCAGGGGCTGGGGCGGCGCGGCCCCTGACGTCGCCGTCTGGGCCAACGGGGCCAGCCCGCCCGACATCGGATTTTGCATCTGAGCGTGTTGCGGCGCCAAGGGACCTGCTTGGCCGCCGGCGTTCGATACCAGTCCGGCGGCGTGGGGCAGCCCGGCACCGGGCAGGCTTAGCCCGGCCATGGGACGGCCGTTGACCGCCAGCATGGTGAGCCCGCTTTCGCCCACTTGCAGCAACAGCCGCGCCCCTTGCGGCAAGGGGGGCAGGGTGGCCGGCGGCTGCACCTTCAATTGCAGCGGCCCCTGCTCGGTCATCACTTCCAGCATGCCGCGCGACGGGCGCGACAACGTCACCACTTCCAGGGTGCCGCCCTGGTCCAGGGCCTGCAACGCCTTGGCGTCACCCACCGCGCTGACCACCACCGGGGCGCCGCCGTTGGATAGCGTCAGGGTGGGGGCCGAGGGCGGCAGGACCGACGACACGGCCTTAGGTCCTGAGCAAACGCTCGACGATGGCTTCCACGTCGGCGGCGGCTTCGGAATTGGGGGAACGGATCAGGATGGGGGTCTGGTTACGGATCGCTTCCCGCACCTTCAGGTCGCGGCGGATGACGCCGGCCAAGGGCGGGCTGATCTTCAGGAAACCTTCGCAGGCTTTCAGCAGGGTGTTGTAGATGCGCTCGCCTTCACGGGTCGAGTTGGCCATGTTGACGACGACGCGCATGTCGGTGCCCGGCCGTTCCATGTGGGTGACCTTGATGAAGGCGTAGGCGTCGGTCAGCGAGGTCGGCTCGTCGGTGGTCACCACCAGGATGGTGCCGGCCTGCTGGGCGAAGTTCCGCGTGGTCTTTTCCACGCCGGCGCCCAAATCGACGATGACCTTGTCATAGGAATTGGACAGCACCACCAGGTCGTCGCCCAGCATCTGCAAACGCGACAGCGGAATGTTGGCCAGGGTGCCGCTGCCCGAGCGGCCGGCCAGGATGTCGAAGCCGCCCTCGGTGAACGGCACGCAGGCCTGGTTCAGGGTCATGCGGCCGGCGACCACGCTGCCCAGGTCGGTCTTGGGCATCAGGCCCAACTGGATGTCGACGTTGGCCAGGCCCAGATCGCCGTCGAACAACAACACCTTGCGACCGGCGCGGGACAATCCGTGCGCCAAGGTGATGGAAAACCAGGTCTTGCCGACGCCCCCCTTGCCCGAGGCCACCGCCAGCACGTTGCGGCCCTTGGCGCGGGGCGTCGGACGGGGCGCCAGAGAGGGGATTTCGCTTGCCGTGGTCATGATACGGGT
>JAIWOG010000245.1 GCA_020217035.1 Magnetospirillum sp.
GCCTCGTCGGTCCAGAAGGTTTCATCGTTTCGCGGTTCGGGCGCGGGAGGCTGGGGCAGCAGCAGTCGCGCCAGCGACATGGCCGAGATGGGCGACAGGCCGCTGGCCACGTGCGGGCTGGCCGACACGTCGCACAACGCCAGTTGCCCGGCCTCGGCCGCCGCCAGCATGGACCCCAGACGCCTGGTGGTGTCCAGCCTTGTGGTGAACAGCCGGGTGGCGCCGACGGTGGCGAAAGCCTCGGCGATCTCGGCGGCTTCCATTGGATCGCCGCCGGCGGCCATCACCAGCAGGGGCTCGACGTCGGCGGCTTCGATCATGGCTTGCAGGTAATCCAGGTCCGATTGCCTGAACGGGTTCAGCCCGGGGCTGTCGATGACGATCAGGTCATGCATGCCGGTGGCGTTTTCCACCGCGCGACGCAACGAATCGGGGCCACGGGCCTTGACCAGTTCGATTTCCATGATGCGAGTGAAGGCGGCCAATTGTTCCACCGCCCCGGCCCGCATGTTGTCGCAGGTGATGATGCCCACCTGGCGGCTGCGCAACACGGCGCGGGCCGCCAGCTTGGCGGCGGCGATGGACTTTCCCGAACCGGGCGGCCCCACCAGCATGAAGGGGCGCGGCGCCGAATGTTCGGGCAGCGGCGCGAAGGTGAAGCCGGCTTCCAGCGCGGCGGCGCAGGCCAGGGTGGGGTCGCCGATCTCGCTGGTGCGCGCCGCGTTGACCAGACGCTCGGCCAGACGCGGCGGCAAATTGTGCGGCTCCAGTGCCGCCTTGAGGGTGTCGGCGGCGGAAGAGGCGCTGGATTCCTCCAACAATTCCGCCACCGCCATGTCGGCGTCGGCGGGCTCCAGCGCCGCGGTGATGCGCACCCCCTTGGACCCGGCGGCCCTTTGGGTCGAGACGATGATCGCCTCGTCGCCCAACTCGATGCGCACCAGTTCCATGGCCTCGGCCATGGTGGGGGCGGTGAAGGATTTGAGCCTCATGGCTTAGACGCGCCCCCCATCAGATTTGCCCCGCCCATCAGATCTGCCCCAACGTCTTGATCTTCGCCTTCGGGTGAATTTCGGCCTGGCTCATCACCACGGTGATGGGGCGGAAGCGTTCGATGATCGAGCGCACATAGGGGCGCACCATGGGGCTGGTCAGCAGCACCGGCGTCTCGCCCTGCATGGCGAAGCGTTCGAAGGTCTGACGCGTCTTGGTGATGAAGTCCTGCAATTGCGACGGCGACATGGACAATTGCTTTTCCTCGCCCTGGCCGACCAGGGCTTCGGCGAAGGCCTGTTCCCATTCCGGCGACAGCGTGACCAGCGGGATGAACCCCTGGTGGCCGGTATTGAGGTCGGAAATCTGCCGGGCCAGGCGCGAACGCACATGCTCGGTGATCATGGTGACGTTGCGGGTGTGGCCGCAGGCCTCGGCGATGCCTTCCAGGATGGTGGACAGGTCGCGGATGGACACCCGCTCGTTCAGCAGGTTCTGCAACACGCGTTGCAGGGCGCCGACGGTGATCTGCGCCGGAATCAGCTCGCCCACCAGCTTCTGGTGTTCCTTGTCCAACTCGTCCAGCAGCTTCTGGGTCTCGGCGTGGGACAACAATTCCGACATGTTGTCCTTGATCACCTCGGTCAGGTGGGTGGTGATGACGGTGGGCGGGTCGACCACGGTATAGCCCCGGAACAGCGCTTCCTCGCGGTTGGTGGGGTCCACCCACATGGCGGGCAGGCCGAAGGTGGGTTCCTTGGTCTTCTCGCCGGGCAGGGTGATCTCGTCGCCACGCGGATCCATGATCAGCAATTGGTTGGGCCGCAGGTCGCCACGTCCCGATTCCACTTCCTTGATGTAGATGACATAGGAATTGGCCGGCAATTGCATGTTGTCCTGGATGCGCACCGACGGCATGACGAAGCCCACCTCGCCGGCCATGGCGCGGCGCAGGCTCTTGATCTGGTCGGTCAGCTTGACGCCCTTGGGGTTGTTGATCAGTTGCAGCAGCCCATAGCCAAGTTCCAGGCGCACCATGTCGATGCGCAGCGCGGTGGCGATGGGCTCTTCGGCGACGGGGGCGCTTTGCAGGGCCAGTTCCTGGGCCTCGACCGCCTCGCGTTCGGTCTTGGCCCGCTGCGCCTTGTCCATGAAATAGGCGCCCACCGCCATGCCACCCCCCAGAAGGGCGAAAGGCAGGAACGGCATGTTGGGCACCAGGGCCAACAGGAAGATCAGGCCGGCGGCGGTGCCGACGGCGCGGGGATAGCCACCCAACTGGGCGCCCAGGGCGCGGTCGACGCTGTCCTGGACACCGGCCTTGGTCACCAGCATGCCGGCGGCCACCGACACCAACAGCGCCGGCACCTGGCTGACCAGGCCGTCGCCGGCGGTCAGCTTGGTGTAAAGGTCGGCGGCCTCGGCGAAACTGAGACCGTTCTGGGCCATGCCGATGATCATGCCGGCGATGACGTTGATGGCGGTGATCAGCAGCCCGGCGATGGCGTCGCCGCGCACGAATTTCGACGCGCCGTCCATGGCGCCGAAGAACTGGCTTTCCTGTTCCAGTTCGGCACGCCGCTTCTTGGCGTCGTCCTCGTTGATCAGCCCGGCCGACAAATCGGCGTCGATGGCCATCTGCTTGCCGGGCATGGCGTCCAGGGTGAAGCGGGCCGCCACTTCGGCGATACGCCCCGAACCCTTGGTGATGACCACGAAGTTGACGATCACCAGGATGGCGAAAACGATGATGCCGATGACGAAGTTGCCGCCCATGATGAATTCGGCGAAGGCGGCGATGACCTGACCGGCCCCGTCCAGCCCCTCGTGGCCGTGCCCCAGGATCAGACGGGTGGACGCCAGGTTCAGCGCCAGCCGGATCAGCGTCGCCAGCAGCAGAACGGTGGGGAACGAGGAAAATTGCAGCGGCTTCTCGATGAAGATCGAGACCATCAGGATGAGAACGGAAAAGGTCAGCGAGAAGGCCAGGCCCAAATCCAGCAGCCAGGGCGGCATGGGCAGGATGAGGACGGCCAGGACCAGGACCACGCCGATGGCCAGGGCCACGTCGCCACGCCGCGCAGCCGTCGCCAGACGCCCCCAGGTGGCGCGGGCTTCGCCCATGGCGGCCATGCCGCCGCCTTGTGCCGGTCCGTCAGCCATCGCTCACATCCATCCCCTCAATAGGCCGGCTCGCCGCCAGCGGGGGGTGGCACCGCCACCCCTTCCTCGGAATATTGCTTCAGCTTGTTCCTGAGCGTGCGGATCGAGATGCCCAGGATGTTGGCGGCGTGGGTGCGGTTGCCCAAGCAATGGGACAGGGTGTCGATGATCAGGTCGCGCTCGACCTCGGCCACCGTCTTGCCCACCAGCCCGCTGGTCGAGGCGCCGACCACCGACTGCGCCGTCTGCGCCACTTGGGCGACCATGGGGTCCTGGGCACCGCCCAAGGGGGCTCCGGTCAGCATGATGGCGTCAGCGCCGATTTCGTGACCCGAAGCCAGCAACACGGCGCGATGCATGGTGTTTTCCAGCTCGCGCACGTTGCCGCGCCAGGCATGGCGTACCAGCATCTGGCGGGCCTCGGCGGTCAGCGGCCGGGGAGCCACGCCGTTGACGTCGGCGTATTTGCGGGCGAAATGTTCGGCCAGGATGGGGATATCCAGCGGCCGTTCGCGCAAGCTGGGCAGCGCCAGGTTGACCACGTTCAGGCGATAGAACAGGTCCTCGCGGAAGCCGCCCTGGCGCACATAGTCTTCCAGGTTGCGGTTCGAGGTGGCGACGATGCGCACATCCACCTTGACCGGCTGGCTGCCACCGACGCGGTCGATCTCGCGTTCCTGGATGGCGCGCAGCAATTTGGCTTGCAGGCGGATGTCCATTTCCGAGATTTCGTCCAGCAGCAGCGTGCCGCCATTGGCTTCCTCGAACTTGCCGATGCGCCGCGCCACGGCGCCGGTAAACGCCCCCTTTTCATGGCCGAACAATTCGCTTTCCAGCAGGTTTTCCGGGATGGCGGCGCAGTTGACGGCGACGAAGCGGCCCTTGGCGCGGGGGCTTTTGTTGTGGATGAAGCGGGCCATCAATTCCTTGCCGGTGCCCGATTCGCCGGTGATCAGGATCGACGCGTGCGAGCCGGCCACCTGTTCGGCCAGTTTCATGGTCTGGGTCATGCGCGGGTCTTTGTAGACGATGGCATGGTTGTCGGCGGTGACGGCGGCCAGCACGGCGGCGATCAGCTCGGCGTCGGGCGGCAGCGGGATGTATTCCTTGGCCCCGGCCTTGATGGCGCGGACGGCGGCCGAGGCGTCCGACGCGATGCCGCAGGCGATCACCGGCAGGGTGATGCGTTCGCTTTCCAGGCATTCGATCAGCCGGTGCACGTCGCGGCGCACGTCGACCATCACCAGGTCGGCGCCCTGGCCGCGCAGGAATTCCAGCCCCTGGTCAACATCCTCGGCGATGCTGACCTTGGCGCCCCGCGCCATGGCGATCTGGCTGGCGGCGCCGATCTGGCCGTCCATGGCGCCGATGATCAGAAGTCGCATGGCCCGTCCCCCTTAACCGCGATCGGTCTTGATGATTTCGGTCATGGTCACGCCCAGGCGATCTTCCACCACCACCACCTCGCCGCGGGCGACCAGGCGGTTGTTGACGTAGATGTCGATGGCCTCGCCCACCTTGCGGTCCAGTTCCACCACCGCGCCACGTCCCAGTTTCAGCAACTGGTTGACCTGCATGTTGGCCTTGCCCAGCACGGCGGAAACCTGCACCGGAATGTCGTAGACGGCTTCCAGGTCGCGGGCCGAGCGCGGCCCCTCCACCAGTTCCTGAGCCCGGCTGTCGTTTTCAGGAATGAAGTCGTTCAGTTCGAAATCGGCCATGTCCTATCCTCCGCAACCGGGTTGCCCGGTTTATTCCGCGTCGCGTTCCCGGCGACGTTCCGGCGGCGCCAAGGCGTGCTCCACCGCCGCCTCGATATCCGCCATCAGCCGCGCCTGGTCCCGTTCGGCGCCGCCATCGGTCCATTCGACCCGGCAATCGCCCAATTCCAACCGGTCGTCGGCTTGCACCACCACGCGACCTTCGAAGCCGCGCCCCTGGACCACCGCCTCCAACTGTTCGCGCACGCCGTCCACCAAGGGGGCGGCGACGCGGACGATGATGCGGGGCTCGTCCAGCACGTGACCCACCACTTCCTCGACCACCCGGGTCACTTCCTCGAAGGCGTGGGCCTCGCAGGCGGCGGGCAGCATCTTCTTCAAGATGGACATGGCCACCCTGACGGCGGCCCGGGCATTGGCGTCGTTGGCTTCTTCCTGCTGGCGGTGCACCTGGTCCATTTGCTGGGTCAGGGTCGCCAAGGCGGCGGCCAAGGCTCGTTCGGTGGCGGCGGCGGCCTCGGCCATGCCGGCCTGGTGGCCTTCGGCAAAGGCCGCCTCGCGGGTCAGCAGCAACTCCTCTTCCGAGAACATCGGCGGCGGTGGTTCCGGTTCCGGCTCGGGCTCGTCCTCGACCACCATCTCCGCCGGCGCCGGCTTCTCGGGGTGCGGGTGGTCGAAGTCCAGGTCGAACATGTATCTGCGTTCGGCCATGGGCTAGTACACCAGCTCGTCTTCTTCGCGACCTTCGGAAATGACGATCTGGCCCGACGCCGCCAGTTCCTTGGCCATGACCACGATCAGCGACTGAGCCTGGTCGACGTCGCGCAGACGCACCGGGCCCTGGGCCTCCATGTCTTCCCTCAGCATCTTGCCGGCACGTTCCGACATGTTCTTGAAGAACAAATCCTTGACCGCGTCGGAAGCGCCCTTCAACGCCAAAGCCAGCTTGTCCTTCTCGACCTGACGCAGCAGGGTCTGGACGCCGGCGGCATCCAGGCGCACCAGATCCTCGAAGGTGAACATCAGCGCCTTGATCTTTTCCGCCGATTCGCGGTTGCGCTCTTCCAGGGCCGACATGAAGCGGTTTTCGGCGTTGCGGTCCAAATTGTTGAAGATGTCCGCCATCATTTCGTGGGCGTCGCGGCGCTGGGTGCGGGCCAGGTTGGTCATGAATTCGGTGCGCAGGGTCTTTTCGACGCCGTCCAACACTTCCTTCTGCACCGCTTCCATGCGCAGCATGCGCATCACCACTTCCATGGCGAAGTTTTCCGGCAGGATCGACAGCACGCGCGCCGCGTGGTCGGGCTTGATCTTGGCGATGACCACGGCGACGGTCTGCGGGTATTCGTTCTTCAGGTAGTTGGCCAGCACCTGTTCGTTGACGTTGCCCAGCTTGTCCCACATGGTGCGGCCGGCCGGGCCGCGGATTTCTTCCAGGATCTGCTGCACGCGATCTTTCGGCAGCGACTTCATCAGCAGGCGTTCGGTGGTGTCCACCGAGCCCACCAGCGAACCGGTGGACGACAACTGGTCGGCGAATTCCACGAACAGGCGTTCGACGATGGAAGACGACACCGTGCCCAAGGACGCCATCACCTGCGACAATTCCTTGATCTCGTCGTCGCCCATCATCGAGAACAACTTGACCGAATGTTCCTCGCCCAAGGACAGCATCATGATGCCGGCCTTTTGCGGACCGGTCAGCGAGCGGTAATCCTCTTTCACGCGGGCCATGGCGGGGCGCTCCTAAACGGCTCAGGCTTCCTGGTAAAGCCAGTTGCGGATGATGGACAAAGCCTCTTCCGGATGCTTGTCGACGATTTCGCCGATTTTCCTTATGGACGAAGCTTTCACGCGGCCTTCCACCTTGTCGATGTCGATCAGTTCGTCGGCGATCACCTCTTCCTCGCCGCCCAGGGCCGGGGCCGGCATGGCGGGAGCACCGGGGCCGGCCAGTTGCGGCACGCCGGAACCGTCGGCGGTCAGCAGGCGGCGGCCGTCGGGACCGACTTGGCCTTGCATGCTTTCGATGGCGCGGCCGATCAGCGGACGCAGCACCAACAGCAGGAACAAGATGGCGACGATGGACAATCCCAAGTTGGACGCGATCTTTTCCACGAAGTCGCGACGCATGCCGAAGATGAACTCGCCCGGTTCCTCGGCGGCGTATTGTTCCTCGCCGCCGGCGAACTGCATGGACACCACCTTGACCTGGTCCTGGCGGGTGCGGTCGAAACCGATGGCGTTACGTACCAGTTCCTCCAGCTTGGCCAGTTCTTCCGGCGTGCGGTCGCGATAGGTCTTGGTGCCGTCGGCCGCCACGTCGTAGACGCCGTCCACCAGCACGGCGGCGGTGACGCGACGGATCTCGCCCATCTCGCGCACCGTGTTCTTGACCTTCTTGGAAATCTCGTAATTGACGGTTTCCTGGGTCTTGCCGGCCTTGGACGACGACCGGTTGGACGAATTGGACGCGGCGTTGGGATCGGGCAGGTTGTTGGTGACCGAAACGTTGGGCGGCTCGCCCTCGGTGCTTTCCTCGTTCTCGTTGACGGTGACCTGGCTGCGTACCACCTGACTTTCGGGGTCATAGGTCTCTTCGGTGGTGACCGCGCGGGACATGTCCATTTCCACCGCCACCTCGGCACGCACGCGGCCCGGCCCCAAGGACCGTTCCAGCATGCCCTCGATGGTCCTGGCCAGGCGGCCCTCGGTATTCATCTTCAGGGATTCGGCGTTCTCGGCCGCCTGTTCCTGGTCGTTGTCGTAGCCCTTGGCCAGCAGCGTCCCCTTGTCGTCGACGATGGAGATGCGGTTGGGCTTCATCTTGGGCACGGCGGCGGCGATCAAATGCTGGATGGCGGTGACCTGGCCCTTGTCCAGGCGTGCCGCCCCTTGCATCTTCAGGATCACCGAGGCGCTGGGTTCGTTGGCTTCGCGGGCGAAAGCCTCGCGCTTGGGCAGCACCAGGTGGACGCGGGCCACCTTGACCTTGTCGATGGACCGGATGGTGCGCGCCAACTCGCCTTCCAGGGCACGGACGTAATTGATGTTCTGCTGGAAGCTGGTGGAAGACAGGGCGTCTTGCTTGTCGAACAACTCATAGCCGGCGACCCGGCCCACCGCCGGCATGGCCTGTTCGGCCATGCGCACGCGAAGCTCGTTCTTCTTGTCCTTGGGCACCCAGATTTCGGCGCCGTCCTTCCTGACCTCGAAAGGCACCTTCTCGGCGGCCAGCTTCTCGACGATGGCCTTGGAATCGCCCATCTCAAGCTCGCCGTACAGCAACTCCATCTGCGGCGCGGCGACGCGGCTCATCAGATAGATGAAGAACCCCAGGATCGACACGCCGACACCGGCGATCGCCGCCAAGCGCATGGGGCCAAGGCCACGCATCATCTGCATAAAGGCGTTCACGTCGAGGTCATCCCAATCGGCCAGCGGGACGGGCACAGTGCCCAGTTCTGGCAAGGTAAGCCCGCAAGCTTTTAAGGATGGTTAATACCCGGCAAAGATTGCCGGGTGAGAGAAGGCACACCCGTTTTAAAGCCCCGCGGCGTTTGAGCGGGCCCGGCACGGGCTGCGCCTCGCGCATAACACCCGGCACGGGCTGCGCCTCGCCCCAAACCAAAAAAAGGCCGGCCCCCGTTCTGGGGACCGGCCGTCTTAGTTTGCGCGGTAAAGCTTAACGCTTGATGCGGACCAGTTCGTCCAGCATTTCGTCGGCGGTGGTGATGATCTTGGCGGCGGCCGAATAGGCACGCTGGGTGACGATCATGGTGGTGAACTCTTCACCGATGTCGACGGTGGACGCTTCCAGCGACGAGGCGTTGACCTGGCCGGCGCCGGCGGAACCGGCGGTGCGCAAGGTCGGCTCACCCGAATAGTCGGTGGCGATGAAGACGTTGCCCGACAGGCTTTGCATGCCGTTGGGATTGATGAAGGTGGCCACCGGCACCTGGAAGACCGGGCGGGTGACGCCGTTGTCGAACAACGCGGTGACGACGCCGTCCGAGCCGATGGAGACGCCGGCGAAATTGCCGAACTTGGCACCGTTCTGGCTCCAGTACGACAACTGGTAGTCACCGTCCAACTGGGTCATGCCGTCGCGGATGTCCAAATTGCCCAGGAAGAAACCGATGGAGTCCGAACCCGACATGTCGTTGGAACCGTTGGCCCAGTCGATATCCATGAAGGCGACGTTGATTTCCTTGGGCGTACCGTCGCCGTTGAACTCGATGGCGTCCTCGTTGACGCTGCCCGAGATGTTGATGGCGGTGACGGTGAAACCGTCGGTGGCCGAAGGGTCCTGGCCTTGCAGGGTCGCCGGGTTGCCGTCGGACAGGTCGAAGCTGTCCAGACCATCGACGGTGATGTCGTCGGACGAGTCGCGCTGGCGGAAGATCATCGAGTTGGTGCCGGCCACCCGCTCGGCATAGGCGATGCCGTCGGTGGTCTTGGTCACCACCGAAGCGGTGCCGGTCTTGGGGTCGCTCCAACTGGCCACGGCGGCGAATTCGTTGGTGGAGGCGCCGGTGGCGATGGTGAAAGTCATGGCGTCTTCACTGTAGATGTGAAGGTCGGTGCCGTTGGCCACCGCCGTCAGCCCCAGGCTGGTGAAGCTGTTGTCGGCGTTCAAGGCCGAGGCGGCGGCCGACGCCGTGGTGGCGGTCAGCGCGAAGGTGCTGGTGGAGCCGTCGATCAGGATGCCCAGGGTCGATGGATTGGTCAGGCCGCCACCCAAGCTCAGTTGCAAGGAATTGTATTCCATCTGGAAGGCTTTGTTGATGTCGCCGGCCAGGCTGTCCACGAAGCTGCCGGTGCTGGTGGCGGTGGACGAGTCGGTGTGGAATTGGTTGGCGGTGGCGCCGTCGGTGCCGGCGTTGGTCTTGAAGGTATAGGTGGTGGCGTTGATGGTCATGGTCATCGACCCCGCCGTCGTCGGGGTGCCGGTGAAGTCCAGACGGCCCATGGCGCCGTAAACCGTGTCGGCATCCTTCTTCAGCAACAGCGACTTGGCGCCCAGCGGCGGAATGGCTTCCAGGTCCCAGCGGTTCTGCGCCACCTTGGACCAGCTGAACTGCACGGTGGCGTCGCCGCCCAAGCTGTCGTAGATGGTCACC
>JAIWOG010000246.1 GCA_020217035.1 Magnetospirillum sp.
GGCTGCTTGTAGATCTTGCCGACATCGGCGCCGTTGGGCAGGTTGGCGCCCATGCGCAGGTTGCGGGTCTGCGCCGCGGTGCCGCCGATATTGTTCATGTTGATGGGCTGAAGGTGGTCGGCCGAGACGATGTTGTCGTTGATGTAGACGGTGTCGCCGGCGCTGTCCTTGTAGGCCTTCATGTAGACGTCGTCGCCGATGGAGACGGTGGACGCCTGGGTCGAGTTGTCCCAGCCCATCAGCGGCCAGCCCTGCATGTACCAGCCCGAGACGTTCTGCAGATAGCCTTCGCTGTCCACCTTGAACGAACCGGCGCGGGTATAGGCGAACATGTCGCCGTCCTGCGGATTGGCGGCTTCGTTGACGATGAAGAAGCCCTGGCCCGACATGGCCACGTCGGTGGACGAGTTGGTGGCCTGCAACAGACCCTGGACGTCGACGCCGGTGCGCGGCTTGGATTGCACGCCGCCGGGCGAATAGTTGGTCAACGACACCTGCTTGGTCACCAGGGTCGAGAAGTTGACCTTCGATCCCTTGTAGCCAACGGTGTTGACGTTCGAGATGTTGTCCGAGATCGCGCCCATGGCCGACGATTGTGCCGCCAGACCGGAAACGCCAGAGAAAAGAGCGCCGTACAAGCTCATGATATCCTCCTAAAAACTTCCGATCCGGCCTTAGTTGGCCGCCGCGCTGGTGGTTTTCTCACGCACGGTCAGCACGTCCTCGACCTTCGAGACGACCTTGCCCATGGCGATCAATGTTTCGGTGGAATCGGCCGCCACGTCGGTGACACGGCCATAGACGGTGGAGCCCACCTCGATCGCTTCACCTTCGCCGTCGGTGGCGGCGATCTCGATCTTGTAGGCACCGTCCTCGACCACCTTGCCAGTGCTGTCGCGTCCGTCCCACTCCACTTCGTGACGACCGGCGGTGGTCTGGGCCGGCAGGTTGGCGATCAACTTGCCCGAAGCGTCCTTGATGGTGACGGTGATCGACCTGGCTTCCTCTGGCAGGGTGTAGCTGAACGACGCCTTGCCGTCCTGCACCGGCAGCATGGTGCCGGCCACCTCGATGGTGTGGCCGATATAGGCGATGGCCTGGGCCTTGGTGTTGGTCTGGGTGACCGCGATCAGGTTTTCCAGGTTCTTGTTGGACGCGATCTGCTGTTCGACCGCCGAGAACTGCACCAACTGGTTGGTGAACTCGGTCGAGTCCATGGGCGACAGCGGATCCTGGTTCTTCAACTGAACGGTCAGCATGGTCAGGAAGGTGTCGAAGTTCTCGGCCAACTTGGTCGAGCTGGCGGCCGATCCGGTGGACGAGGAGCCGGTGTTTTCGATGCCGGTGATGGACATGGGAACTACTCCTTACACCTGGATGTCGACGCCGGCGCGACCACCGCCCAGACGGGCTTGGGCCTGCGCGGCCATGCCGGCCTGGGTGGCGTCGATGCCGTTGGCGGCGCCGAGCACCGAGCGACGACGGCGAGTGCCGGTGCCCTGGTCCTGGGCGTTCTGACTTTGGCCTTCACCGCGCAGGTTGAAGGTCAGCGAGCCGGCATCGGTCTTGAAACCGGCGTCGGACAAAGCCTTTTCCAAAGTGCGCGAGTCGTTCTTCAGCATGGCCAGGGTGTCCTTGTTGTCGGCGGTGACGACCCCCGACACCGAACCGTCCTTGGCCACGTCCAGCTTGACCTCGATCGAGCCCAGCTCGACCGGCTTCAACTGCACCTTGATGGTGTCGCCGTTGGCCCCGGCCTTGGCGATCTGCACCTTGACCTGGTCCATGACCTCCTTGGCTTGCGGCGTCTGCTGCGGACGCGGCGCCTGGGCGGCCTGGGCCTGGGCGGTCTTGGCCGCGGCCTGGGTGCCGCTGGCGCCGTTCAACCCGGCCACCGCCTGAGTCTGGTTGCCCGAACCCGAGGACGCGGCCTGGGGCTGGCTGGCGCCTTCCGCCTGCGCCGCGGCCAGGGCGGCGATCAGCGGCTTCACGTCCACCGGCTTGTTCAGCAGCGACGGATCCTGGGCGGCCGCCCCCGCCTGCCCGTTTTGGGCGGCGTTGGCCTGGCCTTGGGCATTGGTTTGGGGGCCGGCCGTCTGAAGGGTCAGCGGCATGTCCGCGTCGCCCACGTCCTGGGCCATCACCGCTTCGGGGGCCATGGCGCTTTGCAAGGGACGCGGCGCTTCCGACACCTTGACCTGAACGTTCAACTGGGCACCGGTGTCGTCCAAAGAGGCGGCCAGGTCGTCGGCCTGGGCTTGCGCTGCGGCATTGCGGTCGCCATGCTGGGCGCCCTTGGCCTTGGTCGCCTGTTGGGTGGCGGCGGCGTCGAAGGTCACCACCTCGCCGGCATCGTCGGCGTTGTCCACCACCTGACCGGTCCCGGCGTTGGTCTGGATGCCCTTGTTGTCCTCGGCAATATTTTCCGGATCGGTGGCGGCCACCACTTCGGTGACCTTGGCTTCGCCGGCCTCGACCGTGGTCTGGGCGATCTGCTGTTCGACGGGAACGACGGCGGCGACGGCTTCAACCTTGGGGGCGGCGACGTCCTGCGTCACTTGGGCGGCGTCGCCATCCTGCTTCACCACCTTTTCCTCGGCCTTGGGGGCGGCCGTATTCTGCTCGCCCGCATCATCCTGGGACACTGCGGCGTCGTCCTTGGGCTTGGCCTTGGCTTCGGGCTCGGCGACCTGCTCGGCCTCGCGGCCGTCATCGGCCTGCTGCTTGCCTTCGGGGGCCTTGGATTCAGCCCGCTTGGGCTTTTCCGCCGGCTTTTCCGCCTGCTTGGTTTCGTCCACCTGACGGTCAAACACCGTCTTCAGCGCCTGCTCGGCGGACGGAGCCGCGTTGACACCGCCGCTGACCCGGGTTCCGGCCTGATTAAGGGCGGCCAGGAACTGGTCGGCTGTGGTCGAGCTGTTCTTGTTGTTCGACCCAGCCGCGCTGGACTGATCGAAAACCCGCTGGTTGATGGAATAGACCGTCGTCATGATCCGGTTCCCCGTGATGAAGCATTAAGCCGCGTTCATCATTGCAGGCACCGTGCCAAACAGACTTTTCATTCAAAAACAATGACTTGATGTTTTTGTCATCACCCTTGCGATGACCGGGGCGGGAAGATTCTGCCGGGTGGCCTGGTAAAGCCTGCCGGTCAGTCGCGATCGTCGGCCTCGTCGTCGCGGGCCAGGCTCATGATGCCGACCCCCATGCCGACCGAGCCGAAGGTGACGAACAGGCCGAAGAAGAACAGCGCCAGCACCGTCCAGGTATGGCTGGATTCCTTGGCCAGGGTCCAGATGTTGCCCATGTTGGTGACCAGCACCATGACGCCGAAAGTGGCGCCAGCGGCCAGCCCGTACAGCAGATGGGTGGCCAGGAACTTCAGCGCTTCCGTTTCCTTGAGGTTCAGCGGCATGGGGCACCCCTGTTCGACGGGTTAGCGGACGATCATAGCCATTCCCGCAGCAGGGCGACCAGAGGGATGTCGGCAGGGGGCATGGGCAAGGACGACATGGCGGACGCCCGCACCCAACGCAGGCTTTGTCCCTCGCGCGGCTGCGGATCGCCCCGCCACTGGCGGATGGCGTAAAGCGGCATCAGCAGATGGAAGGCGTCGTAATCGTGGCTGGCGAAGGCGATGGCGGCCAGACAGCTTTCGCCGACGTCGATCCCCAGTTCCTCGGCCAGTTCTCGCACCAGGGCGGCTTCCGGGGTTTCGCCGTCATGGACCTTGCCGCCGGGAAACTCCCACAGCCCGGACATGCTTTTGCCCGGCGGCCGGCTGGCCATCAACACCCGGCCATCGGCGTCGATCAGGGCGGCGGCAGCCACCAGCAGCATGGGACGGGTCCGATGTACGGCCCGCCAGTTTTCGGCGCACAAGGAGAAACGCGGCGAATCAACCAGCGCGTCGCGGGCCGGCATGGCGCATTGATGGCGGCCGTCGGCGACGAAGCCGGCCTTTTCCAGCACCTTGACGGAAGCTCCGTTGTCGGGATGCACCGCGGCCCAGACCGAGGTGAAGCCCAAATCGTCGAACATGTGACGCAGCAGACGGCGCAACGCCTCGGTCATCAGACCTTGGCCCCAATGGGCCCGGCCCAGCCAATAGCCCAGTTCCGGCGCCTCGCCGCTGTCCAGGCCGAAACCGACGACGCCCACCAGGGCGCCGTCCACCACCTGTTCCAGGCCCAGCGCCACTCCTTGGCCGGCTTGGCGACGACTGTCCTGGGCGGCGATGAACTCCAGGGCGTCGGACAGGGTGTAGGGATGCGGAACATTGGCGGTGTAACGCACCACCTCGGCATCATCCGCCAGGGATACCAGGGACGCAGCGTCGGCCACCACCAGCGGGCGCAGGCGCAGGCGGGCGCTCAGCAGCACCGCCCCGCGCCAGACGCTGGCCGCCGACCAGCAGCCGGCCGCCTCGCTCACGTGCGGTACGACCCGTTGATGTCGATATAGGCGTGGGTCAGGTCGCAGGTCCACACGGTGGCGCGGCCCTTGCCGATCCCCACATCGGTCTCGATGACGATGTTTTGGCCCGTCATGTGGGCGGTCACCGGGGCCTCGTCATAGCCGGGCACCACCTGGCCGTCCTTGGCCACCTGCACGCCACCGATGGCGATGGACAACCGGTCACGGTCGGCTTTCTCGCCCGCCTTGCCCACCGCCATGACGACGCGGCCCCAATTGGCGTCCTCGCCGGCGATGGCGGTCTTGACCAAGGGCGAATTGGCGATGGCCAGCGCGATGCGCTTGGCCGCCTTGTTGCCGGCGGCGCCGGTGACGGTGACTTCCACGAACTTGGTGGCGCCCTCGCCGTCCTTGACCACCTGGTGCGACAAATCCAGCAGCAGATCGAACAGCTTGGCCTTGAAATCCTTCAGCCGCTTGTCGGACGCATCCTTGATGGCGGCGTGCTTGACCTTTCCGGTCGCGAACAGCAAAAGCGTGTCCGAGGTCGAGGTGTCGCTGTCCACGGTGATGGAATTGAACGAACGGTCGGCGCCCTTCTTCAACAATTCCTGCAGCACGTCATGGGGCAGGCTGGCGTCGGTGAAGACGAAGGACAGCATGGTCGCCATGTCAGGGGCGATCATGCCGGCGCCCTTGGCGATGCCGTTGATGGTGACCACTTGGCCGTCGATCACCGCCTGGCGGGTGGCGCCCTTGGGGAAGGTGTCGGTGGTCATGATCGCCTTGGCGGCTTCCTGCCAGAAATCGGCGGTCAGCTTGGCCTTGGCGGCGGGCAGGTTCTCGGTGATGCGCTCGTCGGGCAGCACCACGCCGATGGTGCCGGTGGAGGCCACGAACACTTCCGACTTCTTGCAGCCGAATTCCTGGGCGGCAGCGGCCACCGTGCGTTCCACCGAGGCTTGCCCCGCCGAACCGGTGAAGGCGTTGGCGTTGCCGGAATTGACCACCAGCAGCCGGGCCGAGCCCTTGGCCGAGGCCGCCTTGCACCACTCCACCGGCGCCGAGCAGGTCAAGGACCGGGTGTAGACGCCGGCCACACTGGTGCCGGCATCCATTTCCGCCAGCAGCAGGTCGGTGCGGCCCTTGTAGCGGATGGCGCATTCATGGGTGGCCAGACGCACGCCGGCCAGGACCGGCATCGCCGGAAAGGCGGCGGGGGCGAGCGGCGAAACGGTGGCGGACATGGATGCGGCTCCTTGCTCGAACGGAAAGACAGGCTGGCGACAGGGTGGCCCGTCGCCAGCCACATTGTAAAATGAAATTACTTCGCCTCGATGGCCTTGCCTTCACGGTCGTACAGCTTGACCTTGGCCTTGGCGCGCACGTCGGCCACCAGCTTCTGGGCGACCTTGCTGGCCAGTTCCTCGCGGATGGCCGGGGTGGCCTGTTCCAGGGTCGGCGGGGTGGCGACCCGGCGGTCTTCCAGCTTGATGACGTGCCAGCCGAACTGGCTTTGCACCGGGGATTCCGACAGATCGCCGGCCTTCATGGCGAAAGCGGCGGCCGAGAATTGCGGCACCATCTCGCCTTCGGTGAAATAGCCCAGGTCGCCGCCATTCTGCTTGGCCGAGGGGTCCTTGGACTTGGACTTGGCGGTCTCGGCGAAGTCGGCGCCCTTCTTCAGTTCGGCGATCACCGCCTTGGCCTGGTCCTCGGTCTCGGTCAGGATGTGGCGGGCGCGGACTTCGTCCTGGGGCTTGGTGTTGGCCAGATAGCCGTCATAGGCGGCCTTGACGGCGGCCGGGGTGATCTCGGCCTTCAGGTGCTTGTTCATCCACATCTTCACCAGCACCTGCTGGTACAACTGCTTGACCTCGGGGTCCTTTTCCAGACCTTCCTTCTTGGCCTGCTCGGCGATCAGCAGGTTGTTGACCACCATGTCCTGCAACGCCTCGTACGGCGCCTGGGCCGCCATCTGCGGCGGCAGCGAGCGCTGGTAGGTCGCCAGATCGGATTCCAGGATCTTGGTGCCGTTGACTTCCGCCACCACCGGGTTCTTGTCGGCGGCATAAGCGGGGAAGGCCGCCACGGCCAGCGCCAAGGCGGCGGGTGCGGCGAAACATGCGGCGAATGACATCTTCATGGGGTGGCGTCCTTAGCGACAGGCGAAACAGGGCCCAATGCCCGGCTGCTGGTTGAAGCACAACCGAGGCGACCGCACAAGAGGGCGCATTTGCCGGGAGACGCTTGCTGACCCGCGCCCTCAACCAATGTTATAAGTCTAGACGTCCGTCGTTGAAGGCTGAACATGGAACCGCCCGTCGCCAGCATCCGCTCGATCGCGCTGCGCATGGCCCTGGGCTACGCGGTGTTCGGCATCCTGTGGATCCTGGGGTCGGACTGGCTGGCCAGCAGCCTGTTCCGAACACCCGAATCCCTGGCGATGGCGCAAAGCTGGAAGGGCTTGTTCTTCGTCGGGCTGTCCTCGGCCCTGATCTTCGTCATGGGGACCATCTTCGTCCGCGCCCTGGCCCGCTCGGAACGGCGCTACCGCGCCCTGTTCGACGACAGCCCCCAGGCCCTGCTGATCTATGACATGGATACCCTGGCGATCATCGCCGTCAACACTTCCACCGGCCGCCTGCTGGGGCACGACCCGGAACCCCTGAACGACCGGTCCTTGGTGGACTTGCTGGCGAAGCCCACGGCCCAGGCCCTGGACAAGGAATTGCCGCGCCTGCGCGACATGCCGCAGCACAACGTGTCGTGGCAGATGCGCCACCAGGACGGCCGCATCCTGAACGTTTCCGCCCACGGGCAAACCCATGCCGAGGCCGGCCGGCGGCTGTGCCAGACCCTGCTGATCGACATCACCGCCCGGCTTAGGGCCGAGACCGAGTTGCTGCGCACCCTGGACGACCTGGCCAGCACCAACGAACGCATGCGCGAATTGGGCCACGCCCTGTCCCACGACCTGCAGGAACCGTTGCGTCAGGTCGCCAGCTTCGTGCAGTTGCTGGAACGCCGCTACGCCGACAACCTGGATGCCGAGGCCGCCCAGTTCATCGGCTATGCCGTCGAAGGGGTGGAACGGTTGCAGGCGCTGATCGCCGACGTCGAGACCTTCACCCGCCAAGGCGTGGTCCAGGAACAATGGGTCGAGGCCGGCGCGGTGGTCAACGCCGTGCTGGACGACTTGTCCGCCGCCATCACCGCCGCCGATGCCCGCGTCGTCGTCACCCCCTTGCCCAAGGTGCGCGTCGACCCCCGCCGTCTGGGCGTGGTGTTCCACATCCTTCTCAACAACGCCATCAAGTTCCGCCGGTCCGAACCCCCCTGCGAGATCGTCATCGAAGCCCAGGCCGACGACACGGTCTGGACCTTCGCCGTCCAGGACAACGGCATCGGCATCCCCCCCGAGTTCCACGCGACGGTGTTCAGCCTGTTCAACCGCCTGCACACCCGCGACCGCTTCCCCGGCAACGGCACCGGACTGGCGCTGGCCCGCAAGATGGTCGAATCGTGGAACGGCCGCATCTGGGTGGAAACCTCGCCGCAAGGCGGCACCACCTTCCGCTTCACCCTGCCCGATGGCGCCCCTTGACGGGCTGCCGTCATTGACAGACGCCGCCATGGGCTCTATCTGTTTGGCCGTCGCATCAGGCCCCGCGCCCCAGGGTCTTCCTGTTGAATTTACCATCCTTTTGACTTTTCCAGAGGTTTGCCCATGTTCGGCGCCATCGCCCGGCGGCTTTTCGGTTCCGCCAACGACCGTATCGTCAAAGGCCTGAAGAAGGACGTCGAGGCGATCAACGCCCTGGAACCGGCCATGGTGGCGCTGTCCGACGACGAGTTGCGGGGCAAGACCGAGGAATTCCGTGCCCGCCTGGCCGACGGCACCGACCTGGACGACCTGATGGTCGAAGCCTTCGCCGTGGTCCGCGAAGCCGCCAAACGCGTGTTGGGCCAGCGCCATTTCGACGTCCAGCTGATGGGCGGCATGGTGCTGCACAACGGCAAGATCGCCGAGATGCGCACCGGTGAGGGCAAGACCCTGGTCGCCACCTTGCCGGTTTACCTGAACGCGCTGACCGGGGCCGGCGTCCACGTGGTCACCGTCAACGACTACCTGGCCATGCGCGACGCCGAATGGATGGGCCGCATCTACCGCTTCCTGGGCCTGACGGTGGGCATCATCCACCACGGCCTGGACGACGACCAGCGCCGCACCGCTTACGCCTGCGACGTCACCTACGGCACCAACAACGAGCTGGGCTTCGACTACCTGCGCGACAACATGAAGTTCCGGCTCGAGGAAATGGTCCACCGGCCCTTCAATTACGCCATCGTCGACGAAGTGGACTCGATCCTGATCGACGAAGCCCGCACGCCGTTGATCATTTCCGGCCCCACCGAGGACAATTCCGAGCTTTACCGTCTGGTCGACCGCATCATCCCCATGCTGGTGGAAGGCGATTTCGAGAAGGACGAAAAGGCCCGCGCCGTCACCCTGACCGAACAGGGCACCGAGCACGCCGAGCAGTTGCTGGCCGAAGCCGGCCTGATGAAGGAAGGCGCCAACCTTTACGACATCGCCAATGTCAGCCTGGTCCACCATGTCAACCAGGCTTTGCGCGCCCACAAGCTGTTCACCAAGGATGTGGATTACATCGTCAAGTCGGACAAGGTCGTCATCATCGACGAGTTCACCGGCCGCATGATGGAAGGACGCCGCTATTCCGAAGGGCTGCACCAGGCCCTGGAAGCCAAGGAAGGCGTCACCATCCAGAACGAAAACCAGACGCTGGCGTCCATCACCTTCCAGAACCTGTTCAGGCTTTATCCCAAGCTGTCGGGCATGACCGGCACCGCCATGACCGAGGCCGGCGAGTTCCAGGAAATCTACAACCTGGAAGTGGTGGACATGCCCACCAACCGTCCGGTCAGCCGCATCGACGCCGATGACGAGGTCTACCGCACCGCGGCCGAGAAGTTCGACGCCATCGTCACCCTGATCCAGGAATGCCAAGGCAAGAAGCAACCGGTCCTGGTGGGCACCACCAGCATCGAAAAGTCGGAATTGCTGTCCGAGCTTCTGAAGAAGAAGAAGATCAAGCATCAGGTGCTGAACGCCCGCTACCACGAGCAGGAAGCCTATATCGTCGCGCAAGCCGGCGTGCCCGGCGCGGTGACCATCGCCACCAACATGGCCGGCCGCGGCACCGACATCCAGTTGGGCGGCAATCTGGACATGCGGGTGCGCCTGGAACTGGCCGACGTCGCCGACGAGGCGGAAAAGGCCAAGCGCACGGCCGTCATCGCCGCCGAGATCGAGGCGTTGAAGACCGAGGCCATGGCCGCCGGCGGCCTTTACGTGGTCGGCACCGAACGCCATGAAAGCCGCCGCATCGACAACCAGCTGCGCGGCCGTTCGGGCCGCCAGGGCGATCCCGGCGCCTCCAAGTTCTTCCTGTCGCTGGAAGACGACCTGATGCGCATCTTCGGTTCCGACCGCATGGACGGCATGTTGCGCAAGCTGGGCCTGAAGGAAGGCGAAGCCATCATCCACCCCTGGATCAACAAGGCCCTGGAAAAGGCCCAGCAGAAGGTGGAAGCCCGTAATTTCGACGTCCGCAAGAACCTGTTGAAGTTCGACGACGTCATGAACGACCAGCGCAAGGTCATCTACGAACAGCGCAAGGAACTGATGCAGGCCGACGACGTCGCCGACGACGTCGCCGCCATGCGCCACGAAGTGATCGGCGAGATGGTCGGCCGCGCCATTCCCGAACGCGCCTATGCCGAGGAATGGAACACCGCGCTGTTGCATGAAGAAGTGCTGCGGGTGTTCAACCTGGACCTGCCCATCGCCGAATGGGCCAAGGAAGAAGGCATCGCCGACCAGGAAATCCGCCATCGCATCACCGACGCCGTCGACCGCAAGATGGCGTCCAAGGCCGCCGAATACGGCCCCGAGATCATGCGCATGGTGGAAAAAAGCCTGTTGTTGCAGATCCTGGACCAAGCCTGGAAGGAACATCTGCTGCAACTGGACCATCTGCGCCAGGGCATTGGCCTCAGGGCTTATGGCCAGCGCGATCCCTTGAACGAATACAAGCGCGAAGCCTTCAACCTGTTCGAACAGATGCTGGACGATTTGCGCGAACGGGTCACCAGCGTCTTGGCCCATGTGGAGCTGCGCGTCGGCCCGTCCGAGGAAGACATCAGCCAAAGCCTGACGCCCAGGCAGCAGGAAATGCACGAAAGCCGCCAGGACCCGGCCTTCTCCCAGGCCGCCGAGGAAGCCGGAATCAGCGGCACCGTCCGCAACCGCGCCGCCAATCCCAACGACCCGTCCACCTGGGGCGCCACCCCGCGCAACGCGCCGTGCCCCTGCGGGTCGGGCAAGAAGTACAAGCACTGCCACGGCAGCTTGGCTTGAACCTCGCCGTCACTCCCGCCCTGGCGGGAGTGACGCTTTCACGCCGGAGTCTTGGCTTCGGCCCAGTCCCTCAATTGGTCGGCCAACTCGCGGGCGGTACGTTCGTCCAAGTCGATGATGGTGAAGCGCGCCCGGCCTTCCTTGATGCGCAGGCGCAGCATGCGCAGGCCGCTGTCGTGGTCGACGGCCGACAGGCTGAGTTGGCGGCTCCACGGCGCTTCGATCTCGGCCAGGGGCGTGATCTTTTCCTCGGACATCTTGTTCTCCCTAAGAATCCTGAATTCTGTCGTGATATCGCGCCCGGTACAACAGACGCGGCCGCGCCGGATCGTCCGAGAAGCGTTCGCGGGTGTGCAGCACGTTGTTGCACAACAGGCCCCACCCCGCCTGCAACCGGCCCGTGAAGATGTCGGTCCCGCCCGCCTGCAGGATGTCGCGGATCATTGCGGCGGCGGCTTCGGCCTCGGGATGCCATTCAATGGACCGCGTCCGCGCCGTGTAGCGCATGGCCAAACGCCCCTCCTCGGTGAAGAACACCGGTCCGGACATGGCCGGTCGGGTCATGCCTTCGTCGTCGTTGCCGGGGATGGTCATGGCCTGCGGCTGCGACAGGGCGCGAACCAGTTCGGGGTCGCGTTCGCGCAGTTGGATATACAGCAGGTCGGGGTCCATCAGCTTGTTCTCTCCCCCTTCCGCCGCCGGCCGGGTGCAATGCAGGATCAGCCCCTGCACCCTTGTGGCCGGCGGGTTGTAATAGCCGTCGGTGTGCCAGGCGATGGGACGTTCGGTATAAGGAATATAGCGCGACCGAGGCCCCTCGGCCGCCACCGCCAAGGGGGTGATGCCGTCGTCGTCGGCCAGGTGGTTGCGGTCCAGCGCAACCAGTCCGAAGCGACGCCCCAGTGCCGCCACCGCCTGCTTGTCGTCGCGATCCGGCTGGGGCGCGGTTTCCACGTAAAGGGCCATGTTGCAACGCCGAACCTGTCGTCGCAACGCCTCGGCCTCGGCGTCGGTCAGGGCCGTGATGTCGCCCACCTCGACCACCAGTTCAGCCAAGTCATCGGGACGCGACGACAGCTTTTGGTCACGCCAGCGGCCATAGCCGGCCTCATCCAGCAGGTCGAATGCCATGACGATCACGCCTTTTCTTGCGATGCAGCATTAAATTCGCTAGCGCAGCAAATAACGGCCTTACAGCGACTTAACGTCATTCCAGCCAGGATTATATTTGTCATCGCAACCTCCCTGTGACGTTTTTCGACTTTGCTAAAAGAATCCTCTTGGAACCTGCAACTCCATAATATTATGATCCATTAATGTAACAAGGGCGAAGGGTCCGCCGCGTCACTTTGATCGCGACGAGAGCCCGAACAAACAGCCCATACAGGGACGGTTCCAAGGCAGGCGAAAAAGCTACCTGGACACGACGAATTGATAAGAGAGGGATCCGCCCGTTCCGGCTGCCGTGCCGGATGGGACGAAGGGGGATTGTCGCGTCCGGCCACAGCCGTTCGCCCCCGCAAACAGATGGTCAGGGAGAGTAGGACGATGTCGAAGAAGATGCCCCAGACGCCGCTTCTGGACCAGTTGGAGAGCGGTCCCTGGCCGAGCTTCGTGACCGGCTTGAAGCGGCTGGCCAGCGATGAAGGCCAGCAATACGCCGATTACATGAAAAGCCTGCTGGGCCAGTTGGAACTGAGCTACGAGACCCGCAAGGGCTATTGGAAGGGCGGCACGGTCGGCGTGTTCGGCTATGGCGCCGGCGTCATCCCGCGCTTTTCCGAAGTGGCCGACAAGCACCCCGAATCGTCCGAGTTCCACACGCTGCGCATCATGCCGGCGCCGGGCTTCTTCTACGACACCAAGACCCTGCGGGCTTTGTGCGACATCTGGGCCGAGCACGGTTCCGGCCTGATCGCGCTGCACGGCCAGTCGGGCGACATCATGATGCAGGGCTGCCGCACCGAACAGGTGCAGCATGCCTGGGACAAGATCAACGAGCTGGGCTTCGACATGGGCGGCGCCGGCGCCGGCGTGCGCACCGCCGCCAGCTGTGTCGGCCAGGCGCGCTGCGAACAAGCCTGCTTCGACACGCTCAAGGCCCATCGCACGGTGATCAACGACTTCACCGACGACATCCACCGCCCCAGCCTGCCCTACAAGATGAAGTTCAAGTTCTCGGGCTGCGCCAATGACTGCGCCAACGCGACGCAACGCGCCGACGTGGCCATCATCGGCACCTGGCGCGATGACATGCAGGTCAACCAGGAAGAAGTGAAGGCCAAGGTCGCCCAACTGGGCCGCAAGGAATTCATCAACCAGGTGATCCGCATGTGCCCCAGCCAGGCCCTGGCGCTGAACGACGACGACACCTTGGATGTCGACAACAAGTCCTGCGTGCGCTGCATGCACTGCATCAACGTCTGCACCAAGGCGCTGAAGCCCGGCAAGGACCGCGGCATCGCCATCCTGGTGGGCGGCAAGCGCACGCTGAAGATCGGCGATCTGATGGGCTCGGTCCTGGTGCCCTTCATGAAGCTGGAAACCGAGGAAGACTACGAACGCCTGCTGGAAATGGCCCACAACATGCTGGACTTCTTCGCCGAGAACGCGCTGGAACACGAGCGTACCGGCGAGATGATCGAACGCATCGGCGTGGTCAACTACCTGGAAGGCATCGGCCTGGATCTTGACGTCAACATGATCGCCCAGCCCCGCACCAATTCCTATGTCCGCACCGATGGCTGGGACGAGGAAGCGCGGAAGTGGAACGAGCGCAAGACCAACGCGGCCGAATAAAGAAAGATAGAGGGAGACTTCGACAATGAGCGAATTGCGCCGTCCCATCGAGAGCGGCGTGCCTGACAGCACGCAGTTCATGCATCCGGTCCTGCGGGACAATTACGGCCGCTGGGCCTGGCACGACCGCCCGCGTCCGGGCGTGCTGCGCCATGTGTCCGACACCGGCGTGGCCATGTTCACCGTGAAAGCCGGCACCCAGCGCCAGATGGACGTCCACACCATCCGCAAGCTGGCCGACATCGCCGACGAGTTCTGCGACGGCTATATCCGCTTCACCATCCGTTCGGCGGTCGAGTTCATGACGCCGAAGGAAGAAAACGTCCAGCCGCTGATCGACCGCCTGGAGGCCGAAGGCTTCCCGGTGGGCGGCACCGGCAACTCGGTGGGCTTCATCAGCCACACCCAGGGCTGGCTGCACTGCGACATCCCCGGCACCGACGCCTCGGGCGTGGTCAAGGCGCTGATGGACCA
>JAIWOG010000025.1 GCA_020217035.1 Magnetospirillum sp.
TGCCAGGAACCGAGCGCCGGCTGTACCCGAGGTACAGCCAAGCGACGGTGACGTCGCAGTACGGCGTCTTAGGCGAACCCGAAGGGCAGGCCGCACAAGGCCATCTAACCCTGCCGTCAAATTTGGCGATAGCCCCGCTATCGCCTGCATTTCCCGGCATCTTATTTGGCCTTGTGCGGCCTGCAGAACGCTATGGGGTTTATGAGTTTACGCCCTAAGTCGCCCCGCATCACCAGGGCGTCCTTGCCGGCGTAATAGCCCTTGCGGACGCCCACTTGAACGAAGCCCCGCGACTGGTACAGCGCCTGGGCGTTGACATTGTCGGCCGCCACTTCCAGGAACATCGCCGCAGCACCTTGGGTCCGGCTTTCCGCCATGGCGTGATCCAGCAGACGCCGCCCCAATCCGTGCCGGCGCCATGGCGGCAGCACGGCGATGGTCAGGATTTCCGCCTCGTCACCGGCCACCCGCCACAGCACCATGCCGGCCGGCCCCGGCGGTTCCATGGCGGGGGTCAAGGACTGGCCGTCCACGGCGATCACCCCTTCGGCGCCGGGCATGTCCAGCAGGCCCGCCATGGCGTCGGCCGACCACGCCTCGGTGAAGCAAATGCCGTGCATGCCCGCCAGAAGGGCGGCGTGAACCAGCGAAGCTGGGACCAACTCGATCATTTGCCGAGGGTGACGTCGGCGTCACGCAAATACAAGGGTTCGGCCGGCAACACCCGGTCGGGCCAGCCCTTGGCCGCCAAGGCGGCCACCACGCCCGCGTCCACGTGGACGATGTCGGCCACCACCGCGTCGGCGCACAGCGGCGCCACCAGCGCCGCGCCGTCGCCGGCCAGCACCGTCGGGCCGACCACCAAGGCCGCCGCCTGCGGGGGCGTCAACGCCTGGATCGGCCCCAGCGGGCCGAGCGTCGAATCGAAACGCTGCACCCACAATTCAGCGCGGCGCGAATCCACCACCACCAGCACGGCGCGTCCCTGGCGTTGGGCCGGGGGAATGGCGGCGGCCACCGCCTGGGTGGTGGCGATGCCGGCCACCGGCTTGCCGGCGGCCAGGGCCAGGGCGCGGGCGGTGGCCAGACCGATGCGGATGCCGGTGAAGGCGCCAGGGCCGACGCTGACCGCCAGCAGGTCGAGAGCCGGGAAATCCATCTCGGCTTCCGCCATCACCTCGCCGACCATGGGAACCAGCGCTTCCGACTGCCCCCGCGCCATCACGGCGAAGCGCCGCGAAGCCACGCTGCCGTCACGCCACAGGGCGACGGAACAAGCCGAGCCGGCGGAATCAAGGGCAAGGATCAACATGATATTGACCGGATGGTAACCAAAACGGCGGCTATACTGCAAAAGCCCCCGGCAAAAGGCCAGCAGCAAAAGAGGATGGCATGGTTCCGCTTGTTCGCGTCACCCCCGACAGTCACGACGTCGCCATCGACCTGCTTTACGCCACCGCCGACAATTTCACCCATAAACCCGTCTATAAAACCGGCGCCGGCTGCTTTCTCAATGCCGAGGCGGAACAACTGTTGCGTCGGGCGGTGGATCTGGCCCGACCCTTGGGGCTGCGGCTGAAGATTTTCGACGCCTTCCGCCCCGCCGAGGCGCAATGGGTGCTGTGGAACCATACGCCCGATCCCGGCTTCCTGGCCGATCCGCGCCGCGGCTCGCCCCATTCCATGGGCGCCGCCATCGACCTGACCCTGGTGGACGGCGACAGCGGCGCCGAGTTGGACATGGGCACCGCGTTTGACGAATTCACCCCCCGCTCCCACCACGGCAACCAGGACATCCCGGCCGAGGCCCAACGCAACCGCCATCTGTTGATGGGAGTGATGACCACCGCCGGCTGGGATTTCTATCGGAACGAATGGTGGCATTACCAATTGTTCAATGCCCGCGCCCACCATCCGGTACTCAGCGATTCAGTGCTGGGGCCTGACCGCATGATGCCCTGAAATCGCCACCGTCCCCTTGTCTTGTGGCTGCCGCCGACCCATATGGGGTGCATCGAATGGCGCGGTGACGCGATGCAGCAATTGCGCGGCGCACCAATGTATTTATCTAAAATTTAACGCATTCTCCAACTAACGTCGGGGCCTGGATACTTCTGCACAGATCGACAAATCTTTGGAAAACTGTTTTATCTACTTCCAGTCGCCTGCACGAAAGGGGGCCACATGAACACCAACGTCTGTACGCCCACCGATCTTCCCAATGATTGCCGCGCCAAATCCGTCACCCGCTTCCCACTGGGGGCCAAGGTCCGTCGTGCGCCGCAATATCTGGGCAACGACGAACCCAGCCTGGACGACTTGCTGGGGGACGAAGTGCTGAAGCGCCTGATGGACCGCGACGGCGTCGCCGCCGAGCAAGTCCGGCAACTGGCCGGCCACATCCCCAATTAGAGTCCCCGTGTTGATCTAGCGGTTCAGCACGTCGGCGCGGGTGGTCTCGACCGTGGACAGCACTTCGTTGACCATGGCGTCGGGCACGCCCAGTTCGGCCAGGGTGGCGCCCAGATGTTCGGCCACCGCGTCGAAATGGGAATCCGTCAGATCCAGCCCGGCATGGGCCGCCCGCATGTGCTTGCCCGAATAATTCCCCGGTCCGCCAAAAGCCAATGTCATGAACGCCCGCTGCTTCAGAGCCTGGGACCGCATGTCCACAGTGGCGAAGAAGTGGTTGATGCGGTCGTCCGCCAGCACTTTCTCATAAAACAAGTCAACGGCGGCAGCGATGGCGGCCTCGCCCCCCAGGCGATCGAAAAGCGATTGAGTCATGGTATGCTCCAGATTGGAATTGGAATAACTCATCTTTGGTATTTCAAATACCACTTTCACAGCCACAAACAATCAGGTGAACCCCTTGCGCCGTCAGGTACCGGTTGGGCTGAGCAAAAGAGCGGAAACCTGGTCATCTGACGCCGAACACGCATAGGAAGGAGATGACGTGAACATAACGGCTCTTTATGCGGCGCCCCTGGCGTTGATGCTCGTCTGGCTATCGATCAACGTGGTCAAAGCCCGCAAGGCCGCTCATGTCGCCCTGGGCGATGGCGGCCACCCAGGTCTGCTGCGGGCCATCCGCGCCCACGGCAATTTCGTCGAATACGTCCCCATGGCCTTGGTGCTGATAGGGCTGGCGGAAGCCGGTCACGCGCCCGCGATCCTGTTGCATGTGCTGGGCTGCGCCTTGCTGGCCGGAAGGATCATCCATGCCTTTGGCATTCGACAATCCAAGGAAAACCTGCGCCTGCGGGTGATCAGCATGTCGCTGACCTTCGCCGTGTTGGCGGTTGGAGCGGCGACCAATGTGTGGGTGGCGTTGATCGGATAGCGGTAAACTTGCCCCCGGCGCCCCATATGGCTAGTCTAGCCCGTTTTTCCGAACCAAGGCTGGTAAGTCCGTGAAATATGTGAGCACCCGGGGCAACGCGCCCGTCCTGTCCTTCGACGATGTCCTGCTGGCCGGCCTGGCCCGCGACGGCGGCCTGTACGTTCCCCAGACTTGGCCGCAATTCTCGGCCGCCGACATCCGGGCCATGCGCGGCCTGTCCTATGCCGAGATCGCGTTGCGCGTCATGACCCCCTTCGTCGAGGGCAGCCTGACCCGCGACGAGTTGAAGGCCCTGGTCGACGACACCTATGCCCGCTTCACCCATCCGGCGGTGGCGCCGTTGAAGCAATTGGACGCCAACCAATGGGTGCTGGAACTGTTCCACGGCCCGACCATCGCGTTCAAGGATTACGCCCTGCAACTGGTCGGCCGGCTGTTCGACCACGTTCTGAAGAAGCGCGGCCAGCGCGTCACCATCGTCGGCGCGACGTCCGGCGACACCGGCTCGGCCGCCATCGAAGCCTGCCGCGACCGTGACAGCATCGACATCGTCATCCTGCATCCGCACAACCGCACCTCGGCGGTGCAGCGCAAGCAGATGACCACGGTGTTGTCCGACAACGTGCGCAACGTCGCGGTGGAAGGCACCTTCGACGACTGCCAGGACATGGTCAAGGCGCTGTTCAACGACCATTCCTTCCGCGATGCCTACAATCTGTCGGCGGTCAATTCCATCAACTGGGCCCGCGTCATGGCCCAGATCGTCTATTACTTCGCTTCCGCCGTGGCCTTGGGCTCGCCGGACGTGGCCATGACCTTCTCGGTGCCCACCGGCAATTTCGGCAACGTCTTCGCCGGCTTCTGCGCCCGTCAGATGGGGCTGCCCATCGAAAAGCTGATCGTGGGGTCCAACAGCAACGACATCCTGACCCGTTTCTTCGATAAGGGTGTCATGGAAGCCGACGGGGTGGTGCCGACCCTGTCGCCCAGCATGGACATCCAGGTGTCGTCCAATTTCGAACGTCTGGTCTTTCACTACCTGGGCAATGACGGCAAGGCGGTCGGCCAGTTGATGGAGGAATTCCGCGCCACCGGCCGCATGGACATGCCGCAAGGCGCCTATGGCGCCATGCGCGAATTGTTCGAAGGCCATCGTTATGACGACGACGCCACCTTGGCGGTGATGCGCGACATGCGGGCCGCCACCGGCGAGATGCTGGACCCCCATTCCGCCATCGGCATCGCCGCCGGCATCAAGGGCCATGCGGCCAAGTCCTCGACCCTGGTGGCGCTGGCCACCGCCCATCCGGCCAAGTTCCCCGACGCGGTGGAAAAGGCCACCGGAACCCGCCCGCCACTGCCGCCGCACATGGCCGATTTGTTCGACCGCCCCGAACGTTTCGACGTGCTGGCCAACGACTTGGGCGCCGTGCGCGACTACGTCGCCACTTTCGCCGGGCGGGTCCGGGCATGAGCGGCATCAAGGTCACCACCCTCTCGAACGGCCTGCGCGTCCTGACCGATCCCATGCAGACGGTGGAAAGCGCTTCGCTGGGCCTGTGGGTCGATGCCGGCACCCGGCACGAACCGGCCGAGATCAACGGCATCTCGCACCTTTTGGAACACATGGCGTTCAAGGGCACGGAACGCCGCTCGGCGCGGGCCATCGCCGAGGAAATGGACAACGTCGGCGGCCATCTGAACGCCTACACGGCGCGCGACCATACCGCCTATTACGCCAAGGTGCTGAAGGAGGATTCGGCCCTGGCCTTGGACATTTTGTCCGACATCTTGCAGAACTCGACCATGGATGCCGAGGAACTGGCCCGCGAACAGGCGGTGGTGGTCCAGGAAATCAACCAGTCCATCGACACACCCGACGACATCATCTTCGACCATTTCCAGTCCATCGCCTTTCCCGACCAGCCGCTGGGACGTCCGGTCCTGGGCACCGAGGACCTGGTTCGCGCCATGAACCGCGACACCGTCAAGGGCTACATGGCCAGCCATTACGCCGCCTCGCGCATGGTGTTGTCGGCGGCCGGCGCCATCGACCACGACCAGTTGGTGGACAGCGCCGAGAAGGCGTTCGCCGGCTTGGCGGCCAAGGCCGAGGCGCAGCCACAGGCCGCCCGCTATGTGGGCGGCGAGTACCGGGAAGAACGCGACATCGAGCAGGTCAACCTGGTGCTGGGCTATGGCGGCGTTTCCTACGACGATCCCGATTATTACGCCGTCTCGGTGCTCTCCACCCTGTTGGGCGGCGGCATGAGTTCGCGCCTGTTCCAGGAAATCCGCGAAAAGCGCGGCTTGGTCTATTCCATCTATTCGTTCTCGTCGTCCTATTCCGACGGTGGGCTGTTCGGCATCTATGCCGGCACCGGCGAGGACGAGGTCGAGGAACTGGTGCCCGTGCTGTGCGACGAAGTGGTCAAGGTGTGCGGTGGCGTCGACGACGACGAAGTGCGCCGGGCGCGGGCCCAGTTGAAGGCGTCGATCCTGATGAGCCTGGAAAGCACCTCGTCGCGCTGCGAGCAACTGGCCCGCCAGGTGCTGGTCTATGGCCATCCCATTTCGACCCAGGACGTGGTGGACCGCATCGAGGCCATCGATTCCCACGCCATCGCCCGCGTCGCCGGCCGATTGTTCGCGCAA
The DNA here is from genome assembly GCA_020217035.1 of Magnetospirillum sp. Lineage (GTDB taxonomy): Bacteria > Pseudomonadota > Alphaproteobacteria > Rhodospirillales > Magnetospirillaceae > Magnetospirillum. The sequence goes on from JAIWOG010000025.1 coordinate 5,999, forward strand.
ACCCCGACCATCGCCGCCATCGGCCCCTTGGGCAAGCTGGAGGACCACCAAGCCATGGTGTCGCGGCTGAAACTGTAACCGGATCGTCATCACCCACCTGACATGTCTGGGCGATGATGGCCTGGGCGAAACAGAGGGGACAGGGCATGCGGGTGTCGGTTTGGGTCGCGGTGGTTTGTCCCGGCACCTCGCGGGTGTTGCTGGCCAAACGCGGCCCCACCACCCGCAACGCCGGGCGTTGGAACTTTTTCGGTGGCGGCCTGGACCCCGGCGAGCACCCCGAGGAAACCGCCATCCGCGAACTGGCGGAAGAGGCCGGAATCGACGCCAGCATCGATGACTTGATCTATCTGGGCGACGCGGTCAGCGGCTCGAAACGCAATTTATTGTTCGTGGTCACCGCCGAGGCCGAATTCGAGCCCGTCATCAACCACGAAAGCCAAGCCTGGGCCTGGGTGTCCATCGACGACCTGCTGGCCTTGCACCCGTTGCACGGCCCGACGCAAAAGCTGTCGCCCTTGGTGCGGTCGTGGTCGCGCAGGATTCCTCGCCCACCCGCCAGGGCCGCCGACACCCCCCCTCAGGAAAGCCGATGGGACTGGCTGGTCCGTCAGGTGGCGCGGCACTGGTAGGGATCATCCCCGCTTCTGCGCCGCTTCGGCGGCGGCGAACATGGCGGCGACGAAACCGGCGATCGCCTTCAAATCGGATTTCTGGCCGATATCGGCGCTTTTCGCCTTGGCCACCATCTTCGACACGTAATCGGGTCGTCCCGGCACGCCGAAGGCTTTCAAGAACCGTTCCTCGCCCAGGGCACCGTGGGCGGCCATGACGAACACCGCCAACTGGTCGGCGCGGAAACCCAATTCGCCCACCAGCATCTTGCCGACCAGACCGTTGACCGCCCCCAGGATGCCGGTCACCCGCACCGTCTGTTCGGCATTGGGCAGGCATTCGCGCACCTTGGGGTCCAGCAGCGCCATGGTGAAGGCTTGGGCCTTCAGGCGCTTGCCGTCGGGGCTGAGGATGTCGGCCAGGCGGGCGCGGTCGTCGCGTTCCTCGTTCTTCACCAACTCGCCCAACAGCGGCGCCATGCCGTCGCTGACCCGCTTGTCGGCGGTGGTGACCGACACCGGCGTGCCAGCCTTGCCGGTCTCCAGCACCTCGGGCAGTTGATAACCGGCATGGCCGGCCCCGGCTTCCATGGTTTCCACCACCGGAGTGGGCGGCGGCGGGTTGTCGGGATCGGCCCGCAGACGCCGGATGTCCTCGGCCAGGCGGTAATCCAGGATCCGCGCCCCCAGTCGGCGCACCATGGACGGGCTCATCTGGCAATATTCGGGAATGATCGGCACCTGCCAGTCATGCAGCAGGTAATCCTGGAACGCCGCATACAGGATTTCGGCGCGGGTGCGCGGCCCTTCCTTGGACGCTCGTGGTTGCGCCGACAACAAGGCCCGCAACCGGTCCAGCAAACCCCGCCTCTGGGTTCGGCGTGGCCGGGTGCGGAGGGACCGGGCACCGCCATCCAGGCGCAGACGGAAATGCCGTTTGGCGGCGGTGCGCACCACCATGGCCACCACCTGATCCAAGGATCGGCCGCATTCCAGCAAAGCTTCCGCGTCCTCCACCGGCACCTTGCGGCGATCGACCAGCAGGTCGCGGAATTGTTCGGGATTGGCGCGGAACACCTGGAAGCAGCGGTCCAACAACTCGACGTCGTCCAGGATGGCTTCCAGGGCGGCGCGGCGCGGCAAGCGCCGCACTTCCGGCACCAATTCGCACAGCACGTCGATCACCGGCCCCGACAAGGTGGCGTTGATCTTGCGCACGACCGCCAGATGGTCGGCCTGGGCGGGTAAAGCCATGCTGGTCCCTTGACGCGGTTGGCCCGGGCACCCGCGTGGACACACGGATGCACGCTCCATCATCGACGCCGCCGGTTAGAATTTCACTAAGATTTGGGATCGGCCCGCTTGAACAAGTCGCGGACGAATTGGGCGCATTCGGCCAAGCTGGAATTCTGGCCCAGTCCCGCTTGCCGGGCCCGCTGGGTCATGCGCATGACCACCGCGGCGTTGGCGGCCGGGCCGAAGAAAGTGGCGAAGGACTGGGCGCCGACGGTTTCGTGGGCGACCAGCAGAACCGTGGCCAACTGGTCCAGACGCAGCCCCAGTTCCGCCACCAACAGCTTGGCCGGCATGGTGCCGGTTTCCCGCAAGGGCTGGCTGAGCGGCGAATCCGCCGGGCGGGGGCGCAATTGCGCCCGCAATTGGGGCATTTGCAGCACCCGGGCGAAGCTTTCCACCTTCAAGCCGCCGCCCGGGGCCAAGACCTCGGACAACCGCGCCCGGTCGTCGCGGCGCGGCGCCGGGTCGGTGGCGGCTTGCTGCTGTTCCGGGGTCTCGAACAGTTTCGCCGCTTCCTCGGGGTCGGCGACCACCCGGCGCAGATGGTCCGCATCCTTCAGTTCCAGCAATTTGTCGCCCAGCGAACGGGCCAGGTTGGGCGACATCTCGGCATAGGTGGGAACCAGCGGCACCTGCCATTCATGCAGAAGATTGGCTTTCAAGGCGTCGTACAATTCTTCGGCCCGGCCGCGCAACGGGGTGGCATGCAGGGCGGTGGCCGGCGGCGGCGCCTTGAACAACCGCCCCAGCCGTTGATGCAGGCGACGATGGGCGCTTTCCGCCTTGGGGGTGTGAACGGGGGGGGTATGACGACGGCGGAAATGGCGCTTGGCGGCGGTGCGGACGATCATCGCCACCACCTGTTCCAGGGATCGGCCGCAAGCCAATTGGGTGGTATCGTCGGCCACCGGGCGCTGCGACGGGTCCACCAGCACGGCGGCGAACTTGTCACGCTGCGATCGGAAAACCTTGAAGCAACGGTCCAACAGGCCGATGTCGTCCAAGGTGCGTTGATAGGCACGGTCCTTTGGCAGCGTCTTCAATTCGGGAAGAAACTGCGACAGGATACCGATGACGGAATCCTGCAAGGTGTCGTTCACGCGCCGGACGGCGTTTCCCCCGTTTCCGGCCAAATCACTCGCCGCCATTGGCACCCGGATTATCCTCCGATGCGCCCATCCCCCCCGTGCCGGCCCTCCTTCGAAAGGAGGTTTTTTCGGCACAAGAATGAAGCGGTCAAAGGGCGAGTCGTGTCAACGGCTTGCGGCGCCGATCCTACTCATAGGGAGGGCAGTGCCACCCCTTCGGGGAGGTGGTGAATATCTCGCAGCCGGTGGCGGTGACGCCGATGGAATGCTCGAACTGCGCCGACAACGACTTGTCCTTGGTCACCGCCGTCCAGCCGTCGGACAGGATCTTGGTTTCGTAGCGGCCGGCGTTGACCATCGGTTCGATGGTGAAGAACATGCCTTCTTGCAGTTCCATGCCTTGGCCGGGACGGCCGAAATGCATGACGTTGGGGGGTTCGTGGAACACCCGGCCCAGGCCGTGGCCGCAGAAATCCCGCACCACCGAGAAGCGATGCCTTTCGACGAAGCTTTGGATGGCCCAGCCGATGTCGCCCAAGGTGGCGCCGGGCTTGACCACCTCGATGCCGCGCATCAAGGCTTCGTAGGTGACCTCGCACAACTTGCGGGCTTTGACGCCGACCTTGCCGACATAATACATGCGGCTGGAATCGCCGTGCCAGCCGTCGACGATGGGGGTGACGTCGACGTTGACGATGTCGCCGTCCACCAACACCTTGTCACCGGGAATGCCGTGGCAGACCACATGGTTGACCGAGGTGCAGATGGATTTGGGGAAACCGCGATAGTTCAACGGCGCCGAGATGCCGCCGCGCTCGGCGATGAACTCGGCACACAGGCGGTCGAGCTCGGCGGTGGTGACGCCCGGCTGCACATAAGGGGCGATGAAATCCAGGGTTTCGGCGGCCAGGCGGCCGGCCTTGCGCATGGAATCGAACTCGGCCGGCCCATAAAGCGGCACCCGGCTGGAATCGCGGTCACTCAAATCTTCGTTCCTCGCAACT
>JAIWOG010000026.1 GCA_020217035.1 Magnetospirillum sp.
GGATCGGCAACGGATCGCCGAGGCTAATGCCTTCCAAACTCATATGGCAGGTATAGCAGATCGCTTCCACCCCGTCCGCAACGGCAATGCGCAAACCGGCGGCATAGGCCGGGTCGATGTCCTCGGCCGGGGCGAAGCCGGCACAATCGCCGCGCTGCACCAGATACAGCATCACGGCGCGGGCCCCTTGCGCCACCATCTGGCGCAGTTCCACCAGATGCTTGGCGCCGCGCACGGTCACCGCATCGGGGAATTCCGCCATCGGTCCGCGCTTCAGATGGACGTTCTTGACTTCCACGTAGCAAGGCGGCCGGTCGGGGTGTTCCAGCAACAGGTCGATGCGGGAATTGACGCCGTATTTGACCTCGCGACGGACCTGGGCGTAACCGGTCAGTTCGGCGATTTTGCCTTCGGCGATGGCTTCGGCGGCGATCAGGTTGGGGTAGCTTGTGTTGACGCCGACCAGGGTGCCGTCGGCACGCACCAGTTCCCACGAATATTTCAGCTTGCGATCGGGGTTGGCGGCCGGCGACAGCCACACCTCCATCCCCGGATCGGCGGTGCCCAGCATGGCCCCGGAATTGGCCAGATGCGCCGTCACCACCTGGCCGTCATCCAAGGTGACGTCGGCCATGAAACGCTTGTAGCGCTTGATCAGGATGCCGTGGATCAAGGGGGCGGGAAACCGCATGGTCAATCCTTGGCCGGGGCCAGCACTTCGCCGCACCCGCCGCTCAAGACATCGGCCAAGGACACGTGGCCGGAGCCGGGCGCCAAGGGCTGGGGCTGGCTGGGATGGGGTTTCCAGCCGGTGACGGTGATCAGGTGGAATTCCGCCGGGATGCGCCCGTCGGGAGCGGCGAAGCGGCTTTGATAGAGGTTGAGCGCATGCAACAAGGTGGCGCGACGGCTGAGCCCCTTGCGCCGTTGGGCCACCACGTTGGTTTCACCCATGCCGCGCAAATCGGCCAGCAGCCGCATGGGATCGCCATAGGACACCGCGACCATGTCGGCATCGGCCACCGGCAGGGCGAATCCGGCCCGCTGCATCAGCCGCCCCATGTCGCGGATGTCGGCCATGGGCGACACCCGCGGGCTGATGCCGCCTTCCTGCGCCTCTTCCGCCTGGGCCAGGCTTTGACGCAGGTGGCCCAGGGTGTCGCCACCCAGCATCACCGCCAGGAACAAGCCGTCGGGCTTCAGCACGCGGCGGATCTGCACCAGGGCGCCGGGCAGGTCGTTGACCCAATGCAGCGACAGGCACGACAGCACCAGGTCGAAGGAATCGTCGGCGAAGGGCAGCCATTCCTCGTCCACCGCCAGGGCGGGATGACCGTTTTCAGCGGCACGGGCCGCCATCTGGGGCGACAGGTCGCATTGCACCAGGGTCTCGACGCCGCCGCGCCCGTCCAAGGTGCCGGCCACCTCGCCGGTATGGCAGCCCAAATCCAGGGCCATGGGAAAGGACCGGCTGACGTCGCTCAGGCGGTCGCACAAACGCTCCGCCGCTTCGCGCACCAGGAAGTCGTGGGCAGCGAAGCCGGCGGCGGCGCGGTCGCGGCGCTTGCGCAGGGTGGTTCGGTCGAAGATGCTGACGGGGACAGACATGATCCATCCTGTATGGCATGGCGGTGAAGACGACGGAAGAGGCGATGACGCATTTCAGGTATCTCGGCCGCAGGATTGTCGACACCTTGTTGCCGCCACTTTGCCTGTGCTGCGGCGCCATGGTGGGCGAGCCCGGATCGCTGTGTCCCGCCTGCTGGTCGAGACTGTCGTTCCTGTCGCCGCCGTGCTGCCAGTCCTGCGGCCATCCCTTCGAGGTCGAGGCCGGCGACGGCACCTTGTGCGGCCGCTGCATGGCCGAGCCGCCGCCCTGGGACCGGGCCCGCGCGGTCCTTCGCTATGACGATGCCTCGAAACCGCTGATCCTGCGCTTCAAGCATGCCGACCGGCTGGAAGGGGCGCCGGCCTTCGGCCGCTGGCTGGCCCGCGCCGGCGCCGATCTGCGCCCGGGCTGCGACATGGTGGTGCCGGTGCCGTTGCATCGCTGGCGCCTGTTGGCCCGGCGCTACAACCAGGCGGCCTTGCTGGCCTTGGCATTGGGCCGGGAATGGGCGGTGACAGCCGAGGTTGACGGGTTGCGCCGCCTGCGCCGCACACCGCCGCAAGGCCATTTCAGCCGCGAGGAACGCAGCCGCAACGTGCGTGACGCCTTCGCCCCGCGCCCCGGACTGGATGTGACGGGCAAATCGGTGCTGCTGGTGGACGACGTGCTGACCACCGGGGCGACCTTGGGCGAATGCGCCAAGGTGTTGAAGCGGGCCGGCGCCGCGCGGGTGGACGTGCTGACGCTGGGGCGGGTGGTGTTGTCTGATGCCTAGGGATTGTTATATTAGAGGCCCAAACCAACGGAGTATTCCATGGCCCAGGTTGAGATCTACACCACCCAGACCTGCCCTTATTGCATTCGCGCCAAGGGCTTGCTGAACCGCAAGGGCGTGGCTTTCCAGGAATACGACGTGGGCGGCGACCCCCAATTGCGCACCGCCATGACCGAACGCGCCCATGGCGGGCGCACCGTGCCGCAAATCTTCATCAACGGCGAACATGTGGGCGGCTGCGACGACTTGCATTCGCTGGACGCCGAAGGCGAGCTGGACGCCCTGCTGGCGAAAGAGTCGGCGTGATGATCGGCGACGTCTTCAAGGTCGCCTGCCTGCAGGTCAACGCCGGCACCGACATGGCCGCCAACATCAACGCCGCCAGCCTGCTGGCGGTGGAAGCCCGCGCTGCCGGCGCCGAGCTGATCCTGATGCCGGAAAACGTCGCCATGATGGAATGGGGGCGCACCAACATCGTCATGAAGGCGCAGCCGGAAGCCGAGCACCAGGCCCTGGCCGCCTTCCGCGAACTGGCCAAGGAACTGGGCTGCTTCCTGCATCTGGGGACCCTGCACGTCCTGCTGGCCGACGGCAAGGTGGCCAACCGGTCTTATGTCATCGACAAGAACGGGCTGATCCTGGGCCGTTACGACAAGATCCACATGTTCGACGTGGATCTGGGCGGCGGCGAAAGCTATCGCGAATCTGCCACCTTCCAGCCCGGCGACCGCGCCTCCATGGTGCGGCTGCCCTGGGGCCGGCTGGGGCTTTCGGTGTGCTACGACCTGCGCTTCCCGCATCTTTATCGGGCCTATGCCAATGCCGGGGCCGACTTCCTGGCCATTCCGGCGGCGTTCACCCGCACCACCGGCCGGGCGCACTGGCACGTTCTGCTGCGGGCCAGGGCCATCGAGACCGGCTGTTACGTCTTCGCCCCGGCGCAATGCGGCACCCACGCCAACAACCGCGAAACCTATGGCCACGCCTTGATCGTCTCGCCCTGGGGCGAGATTCTGGCCGACGGCCTGGAACAGCCCGGTTTCGTCATGGCCGAGGTGGATGTGCGCAAGGTGGCCGATGCCCGCAAGATGATCCCCAGCCTGAACCACGACCGCGACTTCGTGCCGCCGGTCAGGGATTGACCTGGTAAGGTCCCGGTCCGTTGACGGCGCAGATGCGTTGCACCACCGCCTGGCCGATGTCGCCGTCTTCATAGGCGACGACGGCCAGGTCACGGCAATGGTCCAGCAACTCGCCGCGCTTCAGCAGGAAATCGGGATTGCGCGGGCTGCCATGGACAGCGTTGCCATGGGCGAAGGTTTCATAGATCAGCACGCCCCCGGGGGCCAAGGCGGCCAGGATGTCCGGAAACAGCGGCCGCCACAGATAGTTGGTGACGACGATGCCGGCGAAGCGGCGCCCGCCCAGCGGCCAGGGCGAACCGTCCTCGAGGTCGGCGACGACGCATTCCGCCCCCGTCAACGCCTGGGGATCAAGGCTGCGGTCGACAGCGGTGACGCTGTGGTCGCGTTCCAGGAACAAACGGGTGTGACGCCCGCCCCCGGCGGCCAAGTCCAACACGGCGCCGCCCGCCGGCACCAGCGGCGCGAAGCGGCGAACCCAAGGGGACGGACTGGACATCGGCAAAGTATTGCCCATCGTGACGGCCTTGTTGCATTGTGGAGCCACCATGATCCTGTTTGAGCTTCGCTGCGGCAAGGACCATCGTTTCGACGCCTGGTTCCGGGACAATGCCGCCTTCGACCAGCAATCGGCCGGCGGCCTGATCGCCTGCCCGACCTGTGGCGACACCGAAATCGCCAAGGCCCCCATGGCGCCGCGCCTGAACAAGGCTACCGGCCAGGCGCTGGACGCCCCCGACATGGCCCGCGCCATGCGCCAAGCCCTGGGCGAGTTGCGCAAGTCGGTGGAAGCCCATTGCGATTACGTCGGCGAGAAGTTCCCCGAGGAAGCCCGCAAGATTCATTACGGCGAAACCGAAGCGCGGCCCATCTATGGCGAGGCCAGCCCCGACGAAGCCAAGGAACTGGCCGAGGAAGGTGTGGCCTTCCAGCCCATCCCCTGGGTCGCCGACGAAAATTAACCCTGCCGCTGTCCGCGTTCCCAGGCTTCCAACACCAGCAACGACCACACCTTCAGCGAATGGTCGCGCCGTCCGCCTTGGTGTTCGGCCAACAACTGGGCCACCGGCGCCCATTCCAGCCCCAATTCCACCATGCGCGGCCTGATCAGCCGTTCGGCCACCATGGTCGCCAGATCGGTTTTCAGCCAGATGCCCATGGGCGGGTTGAAGCCCAGCTTCGGCCGGTCGACGATGGCGGACGGCAACAGCTTGCGGGCCACCGCCTTCAGGATGGCTTTCTTGCCACCCTCCATGCGGGTGGCCGCCGACATGCGGCCCACCGCCTCGACCAGACGGTGGTCCAGGAACGGATGGCGGGTTTCCAGCGCCACCGCCATGCTCATGGCATCACCGTAAGACATCAAATTGCCGGGCAGGAAAGACAGCAGATCGGTCTGTTGCATGGCGTCCAGGGCGGCCGATGACGGGGCCTGACGATAGATGTCGGCGATCGGGCGCGACGGATCGGCGGCCAAGGCCAGCAAGGCGCGTCGTTCGGACGGGTCGAAATATTCCACCCAGGACGCATACATCTGATCGGGGCTTAAGGTTCCGGCGGACAGGAATTCCCGTGCGCGGCGCCAAGCGTGGCGCCCGGACGTGCTTTCCGGGATCAGCCGCGCCGCCCAGGCCGCCAAGCCGCGCAAGGGGCGGGGCACCGTGCGGCGATAGCGTTCGCCCAACAAGCCGCCCTGATAGCGGGGATAGCCGGCGAACACCTCGTCGCCGCCGTCGCCGACCAGCGCCACCTTCAGATGCTGGCGGGCGCTGGTGGACAGGTCGTGGATCAACAGCGCCGTCGGATTGCCGAAGGGTTCGCCGAAGGCGCGGACCATATCGTCCAGCAGATCGGTGATTCCGGGCCGCGCCGGCAGCTCGGCATGGATGGTGCCGACGTGACGGGCCACCGCCAGGGCGGCGTCGCGCTCGTCATAGGCCGGCTCGTCGAAGGTCATGGTGAAGCTGCGCACCGGCGGTGCGCCGGTCTCGTGGGCGGCACGGCTCATCAGCGCGGCGATCACCGACGAATCGATGCCGCCCGACAGGAAACAGCCGACTTCCACGTCGGCGACCATGCGCAGGCGCACGGCGCTGTCCAGGATGGGCAGCACCTCTTCCGCCGCCTCGTCCAGGCTGATCATTCGCTCGCCGGTATAGGAAGGGGCCCACCAGCGGCCAGTGGCGACGCTGCCGGCCTTCCACTCCAGCCAATGGCCGGGCGGCAGCTTGCGGATGCCGGCATGGAGCGTCAGCGGCGCCGGCACGTAAAGACAGGCCAGGTATTCGGACAACGCCTGCCGGTCCACCGACAAGTCCAGCCCCGGCTGCAGGCGAAGCGTGTCGATTTCGGACGCGAAGGCGATGCCGCCATCGGGCAGTTGCGCCCACACCAGCGGCTTGACCCCCAAACGGTCGCGCACCAGCAGCAGGCTGCGGTCCTGGCGGTCCCACAGGGCGAAGGCGAACATCCCCACCAGCTTGTCCAAGCAGGCGCGGCCCTGGCGCATCAGCAAGCGCAGCAACACCTCGGTGTCGCTGGTGGACACGAAGTTTTCCCCCAGGGCTTCCAACTCAGCCCGAAGCGCATGGTGGTTGTAGATCTCGCCATTGAAGGCGAGGACCCAGCGCCCGCACGGCGACCGCATGGGCTGGGCGCCGCCCGGCGACAAATCGACGATGGCCAGACGGGCATGGGCCAGGCCGATGCCGTTCTCGCACCACACATCCTGGGCGTCGGGGCCGCGATGGCGCATGCGGCTTGCCATCGCCTGCAAAAGCTGCGCGTCGGCGCGGGTCGAACCGGCGATACCACACATGTCCTAGGACTCCCGGTTCAGGCGATAGCCGCCGGCTTCGGTCAACAACAGCACCGCCTGGGCGGGGTCGTCCTCGATCTTCTGACGCAGGCGATAAATGTGGGTTTCCAGGGTATGGGTGTCGATGTCGTCACCGTAACCCCACACGCTGTTCAGCAATTCGTCGCGGCCGACCGTCCCTGTTGCCTCGACCAGCAGCGCCAGGATGGCCGCTTCCTTGTCGGTCAGGCGCTGTCTGTCGTCGCCGTCTTCCAGCCAACGCCCCACCGGGTCGAAACGCCAGCGGCCGATCCGCGGCAAGGCAGCCACCGGCTCCAGGGCGCGGTCGATGGCCGCCAGCAATTGCGCCATGCGCAGCGGACGGACCAGACGAACCTGCGGCACCGCGCAATCGGCAAGCGGTTGCGCCGACAGCACCAGATGGAAATCGACGGCCTCGCCCTGGCTGGCGACCACATAGCCGGCGCCGTCCAGAACCTCGGCCAGCACCTGGCACAAGGCGGGATCGTCGTCGATGACCAGCAGGCGGGGACGGTTGGGCAAGGTCGGGTCCATTGCGGCAGGGCGTGACAGGGCCATCTATATAATGCAGATAAGGCCCGCGCGGAAATGGCGGTTCGCGAAGTCTTTTGCCCGATGGCGAAAAGGGCTATGGTGCCACCCCTTGCCAGGATGCGTTACGTTCGACCATGACCAAGCCGCTGGACATCACCCCCGGCCCCACCCAACCGGCCCCCGCCCCGCTGATCGCCGTCGATCGTGCGGTCGCCGAACTGCGTCGGGGCGCCGTGGTGGCGTTGCGCGGCCCGGCCGGCCGTGTCGCCTATGCCCTGGCGGCCGAGGCGGCGACCCCCGATTCCCTGGCCAACCTGACCACCCTGGCGGGAAGCAAACCGTTCCTGGTGCTGACCGGACGCCGTGCCGGCGTGTTGGAACTGGCGCCGCCGCGGCCCGGCAGCTTTCGCGTCGACATGCATGGCGGGCTTTCCGCCGAAGCTTGCGCCTGGCTGGCCGACCCGGTGGTGCGTGACGTGCCGCGCCCCGACACCCAATCCTTGACCCTCTCGCCACTGGACCCCGACAGCGCCGCCGCCGCTTCGGTCAACCTGGCCAAGCTGGCCCGGCTGCTGCCCGCCACCGTCGTCGCGGTGCCGCCGGCCGGCGCCTTGCTGCTGCAGGGCGTGCTGGTGGTCGATGCCGCCGACATCGCCGAATACCCACTCAACGCGGCGCGTTCCTTGCGTTTGGTCTCGCAGGCCAAGGTGCCGCTGGAAGGGGCGGAAAACGCCCGCATCGCCTCGTTCCGACCCGCCGATGGCGGCATCGAGCATCTGGCCATCATCATCGGCGAACCTGATGGCGACCAGCCGGTGCTGACCCGGCTGCATTCGGAATGCTTCACTGGCGACCTGCTGGGGTCCTTGCGCTGCGATTGCGGCGACCAGTTGCGCGGCGCCATCGCCGAGATCGGCCAGGCCGGGTCCGGCATCTTGCTGTACCTGTCGCAGGAAGGCCGCGGCATCGGCCTGGTCAACAAGCTCAGGGCCTATGAACTGCAAGATGGCGGCTTCGACACCCTGGACGCCAATTTGCAATTGGGCTTCGACGACGACGAACGCATCTATCAACCCGCCGCCCGCATGCTGGCGTTGTTGGGGGTGACGTCGGTGCGGCTATTGACCAACAATCCGCTGAAGGTCCAGGCGCTGGCCGCCCACGGCGTGACCGTGGCCGAGCGCGTCCCCCACGTCTTCCCGTCCAACGGCCACAACCGCAACTATCTGGCCACCAAGGCCAGCCGCAGCGGCCATTTGTTCTAGGCCATGGGCAGATTCTGCCCGGCGCTTCTTTCCCGCCCCTAGACATATTTGTTTAAAAACAAACACTTATGAACTGGCATTGCCTTTGCTTATAAGGACTCGTCCTTTCAGAGGTGCGCCATGTCCGCTTCCGCCATCGCCAGTTCCGGGTATACCGACCCCAACGCCTTCGTGCCGGTTTTCGCCAGCGAGAACGCCACCGCCGCCGCTGCGGAAAAGCAGGAACAGGCCAAGCACCTGACGTTGTTCGGCGACAGCGACGATTCCCCCAGCTTTTGGGACCTGTTGGACGTCGTCAACCCGTTGCAGCACATCCCCATCGTCAACGAGATTTATCAGGACCTGACGGGCGACAAGATCGGCGTCGCCGCCCGGTTGGCCGGCGGCGGTTTGCTTGGCGGACCTATCGGATTGGTGGCCTCGGCCATCGGCTGCCTGGTCGAGGAAGAGACCGGCGACAGCATCGGCGGCCACGTGGTCGCCCTGTTCAAGGACGACGAAACAGAGGCCCCACAAGTGGCCGAGGCCCCGGCGCAGCCCCAAACCCCGGATGCCGGCAAACCGGTTCAGGTCGCCATGGCCGCCCCGGTCGAGTCGGAAATGCCGTCTACGGTTGCCGCCAACACCAGCGGCGCCCCCATGATGTTCAGTGCCGACGGACTGATCGCCCAGCCCGCGGCAAGCCCGGTACCGACGGCCAACCCGTTGCCGGTCACCCCGGCATCAGCGCCCATGCCTTTGACCAACAGTCCCAAATCCGGCCGCGTCATGCCGGTGCCGCCGCGAACCGTCGGCTCTGCCGAGCAGGCGCCTCCCCCCATCACCGTCCCCATCTCCAGCGGCAGCGGCCGCTCGAACGTCCCCATCACCGGCCGCGACCCGTTGGCCAACCGGGCCGCCCCGGATCCGCTGGCGGTGCAAAAGGCCATGGCCCTGCAAGGCGTGCCCGCCGAGACCCAGCATCCCATGCTACAGGCCAATTCCAAGGCGGCGACCGGTTCGGCCGACTGGCTGTGGGCGATGAACCAAGCCCTGGACAAGTACCAGAAAGCCGGCGGCCTGGCGGCGCGGCCCGAAGACGCCAAATCCCCGGCCTATTGATGGAACTGATCGTCTCGCCGCAAGGATGGCTCGAGGTGAACGGCCAGCGCAAAGCGTGCCGGCTGGGCCGCGCCGGGATCATCCTCGACAAGCAGGAAGGCGACGGCGCCACCCCGGCGGGCCGATGGCCGCTGCGGGCGGTGCTTTATCGCCCCGACCGGGTCGGCCGCCCCGACACCGCCTTGCCCGTCCGCGCCTTGGACCCCACTGACGGCTGGTGCGACGATCCCGACCATGCCGATTACAACCGGCCGGTCCGCCTGCCCCACCCGGCATCCTGCGAAAAGATGTGGCGCGATGACGGGCTTTACGACGTGGTGGTGGTGCTGGGCCACAACGATTCGCCCCCCGTTCCCGGCAAGGGCAGCGCCATTTTCCTGCATGTGGCCGATCCCCAGGGCAAGCCGACGCAAGGCTGCGTCGCCCTGCCCTTGGCCGATCTGCTGGGGGTGCTGGCGGTCTGCCGTCCGGGCGACAGTCTAAGGGTACTGCCGCCGCCCGAACAGGGCTGAGCCCACCCGCACATGGGTGGCGCCGCAGGCGATGGCCTGGGGGAAGTCGCCGCTCATTCCCATGCTGATCTCGGTCAGCCCGGTGCTGGTGGCCAATTGCGCCAGATGCCGGAAATGGGGCATCGGGTCCCCCTCGGCCGGAGGAATGCACATCAGGCCGGTGATCGGCAGGTCATATTCGCGTCGGCACAGATCGATCAGGATTTGGGTCTGGTCGGGATCA
>JAIWOG010000032.1 GCA_020217035.1 Magnetospirillum sp.
GTCATCACCTCGACATTGGCCGAAAGGCTTTGCACCCTGGCCTTAAGACCACTATCGGCACCCAACCCCTTGGTGTGGTCGCAGACGAGATGGTTGGAGATGGCCGCCGATCCCCCGTTGCCGCACGAGAAAATCTGGGCGTCGCCAGCGATGGCGTCCACCAGCAGGTTCTGGGCGGCATCGAGCGCATCGCGGGAAACCGAGGCGAGCGCAAGGTCTAACTGCTCGGCATAGGCATCGAAATACTGAGCAACGGCGCCATAAGTGCGGTCAGGGAACGTCATGATGATACGATCAAATCCGTCATGAAAACTGTGCTGTGTTAGCAGATCGATCCTCTACACCCAAGTGTAAAGCACCGTCAGCCCCACAAGGGATGAAGATACGAACTCCTTCCGCCTGCTGAAGTCACCCCTTTGGCGTTGCCAACGCGCAGCAGGACCATCACCGGACCGACGTTGACGCCGCTTCAACGCCCACCCGCTCCCGGCTGCCCGGATGTCTAGGTGATGGCTTCGATCTGTTCCTTGGTCAGGTTGCCGGGGATGATGGTCAACGGCACCCGCAGCTTGCCGATGAATTTGCCCGACAACGCGCTGACCAGCGGGCCGGGGCCACCGGGGCCGGTGTCGGCGGCCAGGTTGAGCACCGAGATCATCGGTTCCTCGTTGATCAGGGTGATCAGTTCCTCGCGCGGGTTGCCCTCGCGCACGTACAGCACCGGCAATTGGCCGGACAGGTCGTTGACCTCGGTGGCCAGACGCTGCAGCAGCGCCTCGGCGTCCTGGCGGGCTTCTTCCCGCATCAGCTTGCCGATCGAGGCGAAATGCTGGAACTCGGCCGGTTCGATGACGCGGAGCAGGGCGACGCGGCCACCGGTATGGCGGGCGCGGCGGCACGAGAACATCAAGGCGGCTCGCATTTCCTCGGTATCGTCCACCACCACCAGAAAGACGCGGCCCAGGCCGGTTTGCGGATCGGACATGGCTTGCCTCCGTTGTTTATTTCTTGAAGGCGACCGCCGCCAGCCATCCCGCCGCCGCCGCCAGGGCGATGGCGATCAGGCCATAGGCCGCCGCTTGTTGATGGGCGAAGTCGAAGACGTCGGCGCCGATGCCGATTTTCGAGATCACCAAGGGGGTGGTCTGGGCGCTGACCACGTCGCCATCCTGCATCAGGTAGACTTCCACCAGATAGGTGCCCACCGGCACGTTGGCGGGAAAGTGCAGTTCGGTGCGGAACAGGCGGTGGCTCATGAAGCCGATGCGCTCGACCTTTTCGCCATAAAGTCCCTTTTTCTGCTTCAGTCGCACCAAGGCGTCGCGATAGGTCGCGGTGTCGGCGCCGCTGTCATGGGTTTCGATGGACAAATCCAGGTGGTCCAGGCCGATCTGGTGGCGGTCCAAAACCGCCTGGGGGGCGATCTCGGCCAGCGGCCGGGTACTGGCGACCCGATAGAAGCTGGGGGCGGCTTCCACCTGGGCGCTGCCGGAATTGATCCAGATGCCGGCCTGGCGGTCCTTGCGGCGGACGATTTCCGGCTTGGACGGGCCGCGCACCACCACAACCACCTCGCCCTCGCCGTCGACGGCGCCGAACAACAACACGTCGGTGCCGGCAAAGCCGGTGGTGATGGCCACCAGATGCTTGGACAAGTCGGCGACCAACGGGTCGGCGGCCCGCGCCGCTGCGGGGATCACTGCCGCCACGGCCAGGAACAGGACGACGAGCATGCGCATCAGTGCTTCCCTCCCGCGCCCAGGGTGAACATTTCCGCCGGGGTGCTGATCAGGTCCACGCCCAGCTTGACGCAAACCGCCAGCACGATCGCCGCCAGCAGCACGCGCAATTGCTCGCCCTTCAGGCGCACCGACATCTTGGCCCCCACTTGGGCGCCAACGACGCCGCCCAGCAAAAGCAGCAAGGCCAGCACGATGTCCACGGTAAAATTCCGCGTGGCGTGCAGGAAGGTGGAATTGGCGGTGACGAAGATGATCTGGAACAACGAAGTGCCGACCACCACCGAAGTGGGCATGCCCAAAAGGTAGATCATGGCGGGCACCATGATGAAGCCGCCACCGACGCCCATGATGGCGGCCAGCACGCCGACCAGCACGCCCAGGCCGAGCGGCAGGATGGCGCTGATATAGAGCTTGGAGCGGCGGAAGCGCACCTTGAACGGCAGGCCATGGATCCAGGTGTGCTGGTGCAGTTTCTTGCGGTCGCCGCCGCTTTCCGCCGCGCGCTTGCTTTTGACCAGCGACTGGACGCTTTCGACGAACATCAGGCCGCCGACGATGCCCAGGAACACCACGTAGCACAGGGCGATGACCAGGTCGACCTGGCCCTGGCTGCGCAGCCACTTGAACAACTCGACGCCGCCGAACGACCCCACGAAGCCGCCCGCCGTCAGGATCAACCCCATTTTGATGTCGACGTTGCCGCGCCGCCAATGGGCCAGCACGCCCGACACCGAGGACGCGACGATCTGAGCCGCTTCGGTGCCCACCGACACCGCCGGCGGGATTCCCAGGAAGATCAGCAATGGCGTCATCAAAAAGCCGCCGCCGACGCCAAACAACCCCGACATGAAGCCGACGCCGCCGCCAAGCCCCAGAATCAGGAACACGTTCACGGACATTTCCGCGATGGGAAGATAGATCTGCATGGCCTCCCGCCCCTCTTTTTAGACAGGCGTGCACGCGTCTGTCGGCGTGCTTCGTTAAACCCTTTTCATCCTTTAACGAACCAAGCGCAACAACTATTTCAACGTTCTCTAATGTTCGGCGGTGCGAAGAGCGCCGGCCAGGGCCGCCAGCTTGGCGCGGGCTTGCAGCAGGCGGAAGCCGTGAGTGGCCAGATGATTGGCGAACAGGGCCGAATTCTCGCCCGCCGCCATCACCCAGAATGGCCGCTGGGCCGCCGCCAGCCGCAACGCCGCCAGCATGGCCTGCCAGTCGTCGCCCAGGTTGTGTTGGGCGACGACGCTGGCGAAATCCCAGCCCAATTCACGCAAGACCAGCGACTGGGCATAGGCGCGGCCCTTGGCGTCATAGAACAGGTCGTCGGCCGTGGTGTCCAACAATGCCCAACCCGGTTGCTCCATGTGCTGGTCGAACTGGGCGATGACGGCATCCATGTCGGCGCCCACCGAATCCAGCAATGCCGCCAAGGTGGCGGCGTCACGCGGATACTGGCTAGCGGCGGCGCTCAGGCGTTCGTTGAAGCCTTCCAGGTTGCGGGCCGCCAGGCGGTATTGCTTTTCCGAGGAGGCGGTGGGCATCCAGGCGCTCTTCAGGTCGAACTTCCAGATGGTGCCCGGGTATTTCAACAGGCCGGCGGCGCGGCCCAACTCGACGTCGCGCTCGCCGTTTTGCAAGGTCAGCCCGGCCAGGCGGTCGGTGAAGCGGGCGATGGCGGCGACGATGCCCGCCTGGTAAGACGCCATGTCGTCCAGGGCGGCCGACGGCTTGAAGAACGGGTCGTTGGCCACCCATTTGTGCTCGTCCACTTCCCGCAGGATCAACTGCGCCGCCATGGCCACCGCCCGGCTTTGCGTGGCCTCCACCGATCGGGGCTGGGTGTCGGGGGAATCGTCGATGATGTGGGCGACGCTCATGCCGATGGCGTAATAAAGCCCCAGCGCCACCGGCAGAACCGGCAGCAGCCACCACAGACGACGCTTCCAGACCTCGGCGCTCATGATCATGGCCTCAGGAAGCCGACGATGTCGTAGACATCGCGGATGATGGGCTGGGCGATGGCGTTGGCTCGTTCGGCGCCCTTCTTCAGGATGGCGTCGATATGGGTGGTGTCGTCCATCAGCCGCTTCATCTCGGTGTTGATGGGGCCCAGGACCGACACCGCCAGATCCACCAGCTCGGCCTTGAACTCGCTGAACTGACGGCCGGCGAACTGGGCCATCACCTCGGCCTTGTCGCGGTCGGACAACGCCGCGTAGATGCCCAGAAGGTTGGACGCCTCGGGGCGTTCGTCGAGTCCTTCCAGGCTGTCAGGCATGGGGAACAAATCGGTCTTGGCCTTACGCACCTTCAGGGCGATGGTGTCGGCGTCGTCGGTCATGTTGATGCGCGAATAATCGCTTTCATCCGACTTCGACATCTTCTTGGCGCCGTCGCGCAAGCTCATCACGCGGGTAGCGGCGCCGAAGATCAGCGGTTCCGGCAGCGGGAAGAAATCCACCCCGTAATCGTTGTTGAACTTCTGCGCGGTGTCACGGGCCAGTTCCAGGTGCTGTTTCTGGTCCTCGCCGACGGGCACGTGGGTGGCCTTGTAGACCAGGATGTCGGCGCTCATCAGGTTGGGATAGGCGAACAGGCCGACGGAAGCGTTTTCCTTGTGCTTGCCGGCCTTTTCCTTGAACTGGGTCATGCGGTTCAGCCAGCCCATGCGGGCGACGCAATTGAAGATCCACGCCAATTGCGCGTGGGCCGGAACGGTGGATTGGTTGAACAACACGTTCTTTTCCGGGTCGATGCCGGCGGCGATCATGCCGGCCGCCACCTCGCGGGTGTTGCGGATCAAATCCTTGGGGTCCTGCCAGACGGTGATGGCGTGCTGGTCGACCATGCAGAAGATGCATTCATACTGGTTCTGCAAGCGCACCCAATTGCGGATGGCGCCCAGGTAATTGCCGAGATGAAGGTTTCCGGTGGGCTGGACGCCGGAAAAAATGCGCTGCATGGGAAACGTGCTCCAGGTTTGGACCCTTGATGGGTTTCAGCTATTCCTAAGGCATCGCCGTGTCAAGAACGCTGGCGTTTCAGCATTCCTTTAAGTTCGCTCCAGCGGATGGCGCCGGTGGCTTGCGCCAGAAGGCCGAACAAGGCGATCCCGCCACCCACCATCAGGGCCAACAAGCCGGCCCGCGACGCTTCCGAGCCTTCGGCGACGAAGGGCTCCAACCACCAGGCGGCGGCGCCTTCGGCGCAGGCCATCACCGCCGAGGCGAAGACGATGCGGCCCGCCTTGGTCTTCAATCTGTCGTCCAAATTGAAATAGCCGCGCTTTTTCAGCGTCAGGGCCAGCAACGCCACGTTCAGCCACGCCGAGGCGGCGGTGGCCAGCGCGATGCCCACCTGGGCCAATCCCAACGGCCAAAGCGCCACGTTGAAGACGATGTTGGCGATCATGGCGATGGTCGCCAGCTTGACCGGGGTGGCAGTGTCCTGGCGGGCGAAGAAGGCCGGTGTCAGGCACTTGGCCAGCACATAGGCCGGCAGGCCCAGGGAAAACGCCGCCAGGGCGCCGGCGGTGGCCATGGTCTCGGTGGGGCCGAAGGCGCCGCGCTGGAACAACACGGTGACCAGGGGCACCGAGAGGACGGCGATGGCGGCCATGGCCGGCACGGTCAGCAGCAACGAGAATTCCAAGGCGCGATTCTGGCTGTAATCGGCGTCGGCGTCCTGGCCGGCGCGGATTTGCCGCGACAGGATGGGCAGCAGCGCCGTGCCCACCGCGATGCCGACCACGCCCAGCGGCAATTGGTTGATGCGGTCGGCGTAGTACAGGTACGACACCGCCCCTTCCGCCACCAGGGACGCGATCATGGTGTCAACCAGCAGGTTCACTTGGTAGATGCCGGCCCCCACCGCCCCAGGGACGATGCGCTTCATCAACAGCTTGACCTGGTCGTCCAGCCGCGGCAATCGCCAGGACAGCAGCCATCCCGCCCGTTTCAGGGAAAACATCAGCCACAGGAACTGCAGGATGCCGGCGATGGAGGTGCCGATGGCCAAGGCGTGGCCCGAGGTTTCGGTGATGGGGGTCAGGCCGACCAACGCCGCCATCAGCGTCAGGTTCAGCAGGATGGGGGTGGCGGCGGCGGCGGCGAAGCGGCCCACCGAGTTCAGAACGCCTGATTGCAGCGACACCAGGGAAATGAACAAAAGATAGGGAAAGGTGATGCGCGACAGCTCGGCCGCCAGTTCCATCTTGCCCGGTACCGCGTCGAAGCCCGGCGCGAACACGTACATGGCCCACGGCATGACGATTTCCATCACCGCCACGAACAAGGCCAAAGCCACCGCCAGAACGGCGAAGGCGTTTTCGGCGAAGCGCTTGGCGGCTTGCTCGCCCTCGGCTTCCAGCTTGCCGGCGAACAGCGGCACGAAGGCGGCGTTGAAGGCGCCCTCGGCGAACAGGCGGCGGAACAAATTGGGGAACTTGAAGGCGACGAAGAAGCAATCGGCCACCATGCCGGCGCCCAGGTAGTTGGCCACCAGGATGTCGCGGGCGAAGCCGGTGATCCGGCTGCCCAAGGTGAAGCCGCCGACGGTGGCGATGGAGCGCAGCAGGTTCATGGGCCTATTGCGCCGCCTTGGTTTCGACTTCCGCCGGGTCCTGCAGCGCCTTCAACAGGCCGTCGCGGATCTGTTCCAGCTTGCGTTCGTGCTGGATCTTCAAGCCGAAGATGTCCTTCACGTAGAAGACGTCGACCACCCGCTCGCCATAGGTCGAGATGTGGGCCGAGGCGATCTGCAACCCGGCCTGGGTCATGGCCGAGGTCAGCGAGTACAGCAGACCCGGGCGGTCGCGGCCATTGACCTCGATGACGGTATGCGACGACGACGCCTTGTTGTCCAAGATGACGCGCGGCGGCACCTTGAAGACATGGGCGCGGGCCGGCAGCTTGCTTTTGCGCGCCGCCAGTTCCTTGTCCAGCCGCATGCGTCCCGACAGCACCTGCTCGATCACGGTGGACAGCTTGGCCAGCTTGGACGGCGTGTCGAAGGCGGCGCCGTCGCTTTCCTGGATCCAGAAGCTGTCCAGCGCCATGCCGTTGGCCAAGGTGACGATCTTGGCATCGACGATGTTGGCGCCCGACACCGCCATGGCGCCGGCGATTTGCGAGAACAGGCCGGGATGGTCGCTGGTGTAGACGTTGATTTCTGTCACGGAACGAAAAGTGTCGACACGGGATTCGACGCTCAAAGGGGCGTTGCGGCTTTCGGCGTCGCGCACCAGGCGGGCATGGCGGACATGGGTGGCGGTGTCGAAGCTGGTCCAATAGGTGGGATAGCCCCGCGCCAGATGGGTGTCGATGTCGCAGTCCGGCCAACCATTGGCCAGCAATTCCTGGCGCAGCGCGGCTTGGGCCGCCTTGACCCGATGGTCGCGGGCGGCGGCCATGCCGCCCAGCATCAGTTCTTCCGAACGCTGGTAAAGCTCGCGCAGAAGGCCGCCCTTCCAGCCGTTCCACACATTGGGACCGACGGCGCGGATGTCGGCCACCGTCAGAACCAGCAACAGGCGCAGGCGTTCCGGGCTTTGGATGCGCGAGACGAAGTCGGTGATGGTCTGCGGGTCGTCGATGTCGCGCTTGAAGGCGACGCGGCTCATGGTCAGGTGTTCGCGTACCAGCCAGGCCACGGTTTCGGTTTCTTCCTCGGTCAGGCCGAAGCGCGGTCCCAGCTTCAGCGCCACTTCGGCGCCCAGCACCGAATGGTCGCCGCCCCTGCCCTTGGCGATGTCGTGCAGCAGCACCGCCAGGTACAACGCCTTCCGGGACGACACCTTGTGGATGATCTGGGTGGACAGCGGCGCTTCCTCGACCAGGTCGCCTTGCTCGATGGCGTGCAGGATGCCGATGGCCTGGATGGTGTGTTCGTCCACCGTGTAGACGTGGTACATGTCGTATTGCATCTGCGCCACGACACGTCCGAAATCAGGGATGAAACGGCCCAGCACCCCGGCCTCGTTCATGTGTCGAAGCGCCACTTCCGGGTTCTTGCGGCTGGTCAGGATGTCCATGAACAAGGCGTTGGCGGCCGGGTCCTGGCGCAGGCCGGCCACATGTTTCAGGTTGCGGTGAATCTGGTCCAACGCCTTGGGGTGGATGTCGATGCCGTGTTCCAGGGACACCTGGAACAGCCGGATCATCGCCACCGGATCCTTGGCGAATTGGTCGTCGGCGGCGACATTCAGCCGGTCGCCGTCGACCATGAAGCCGGCGACGTTCGATCGTTTCAGGAACAACAGCTTGCTGAGGCGCATGCGCGGCTTGCGCTTTTGCTGTTCCTCGGCCAAGGCGCAGAACAGGCGGGTCAAGTCGCCCACATCCTTGGCCACCAGGAAGAAATGCTTCATGAAGCGCTCCACGCCCCTGGTGCCGGCATGGTCGGTATAGTTCATGCGCCGGGCGATTTCCGGCTGCACGTCGAAGGTCAGGCGGTCCTCGGCCCGTTCGGTGACGTAATGCAGGTGGCAGCGCACGGTCCACAGGAACGCCTGGGCCTTCAAGAAGCGCTTGCGGGCATCCTTGGACAAAACGCCGGCGTCCACCAATTCGTCGACGGTTTCGACCCGGTACAGATAGCGGGCCAGCCAGAACAGGGTGTGCAGGTCGCGCAGGCCCCCCTTGCCCTCCTTGACGTTGGGTTCCAGCACATAGCGGGTGTCTCCCATGTTGGCATGGCGGGAATCCCGTTCGGACAGCTTGGCCTCGACGAATTCCTCGGCGGTGCCGGCGATCACTTCGTTTGCGTAACGATTTTTCAGGTCGAAATAGAGCGGCTGGTCACCCCACAGCCAGCGCATTTCCAACAGCGCGGTGCGGATGGTCAGGTCGGATTTGGCCATGCGCACGCATTCATCGGCCGACCGGGTGCTTTGGCCCACCTTCAAGCCCATGTCCCACAGCATGTACAGCACGTATTCGACGATCTGTTCGTGCCACGGCGTGCGCTTGTAAGGGGTCAGGAACAGCAGGTCGATGTCCGATTGCGGACTGAGTTCGCCACGGCCATAGCCGCCGACGGCGACCAGGCTCATGGCTTCGCCGCTGGTGCGGATGTTCTGGGGGAATTCGTGGGTGGCGGCGAAATCGTGGACGACGCGGACCAGTTGGTCGATCAGGAAACAGTTCTCGCGCACCGTCTGGGTGCCGTCGCCATGTTGGTCGAAACGCTTGCGCACTTCGGCCCGGCCCTGGTTCAACGCGTCCTTGAACACCCCCAGGATGGCGCCGCGGCGCTTGATCTTGGGCAGGTCGGATCCCGCCAATTCGTCCAGCCGCGCCATGATGGTACGGCGGTCGAAGATTTCGCGTTGGCGGACGATCTTGGTCATTCTGGCTTACCGGTTCTGCCGTGGCGGAAAGCGGAGTATAGGCGCGGAAAACCGGGGCAAGCCAGCCGTTTGTGCAATGCCCAAAGGACAGGCAAAGCTGCTTGCGGGCTAGGCGCTTCCCTGCTAGACCGCATCTCGGTCCCCCGTCCTAGGAGTCGTCGAGATGCCGCGCGATCTGGTTCTTGCCACCGCCATGGGATACGGCCCCGCCTCGGTGCGCCGCTTCGTCGAAAGCCTGCGCCGCCATTATGACGGCGAAATCGGGTTTCTGGTCACCAGCCGGGGCCCCAACGCCCAGGCGTTGTTGGATTATCTGGCGCAATGGCGGGTTACCCCCCATTTCTTCGACACCGCGCTGTGGATGATCACCGACGTGCAGGTCGGCCGCTATGTGCGCTATTACGAGATCCTGCGCGGGGCGTCCCAACCCTATGACCGGGTGCTGTTCAGCGACGTGTCGGACGTCGTGTTCCAGGCCCATCCCTTCGACGGTGCTCCGGCCGGGGATCTGCTGGCCTTCCTGGAACATCCCCGCCAGACCATCGGTGCCTGCCAAACCAACACCTTGTGGATCACCGACATCTTCGGCGCCGACATGGCCCGCCAATTGGCGCCGTTCACCGTGTCGTGCTCGGGCACCACCATCGGCAGCCATCGGGCCATGTGCGCTTATGTGGAAAAATTGCTGAGCCACGCCAAGCCGCCCCTGATGATGAAATTGCAGGGCAAACGCGGTCATGACCAGGGAATCCACAACATGCTGCTGCACACCGGGGCCTTGCCCGGGGTGATTCAGGTGGAAAACGGCACCCATGTGTTCACCTTGGGCCGGGTGCCCGATGGGGAGGTGGTGCTGACCGCGGATGCGATTTTGACCGTCGACGGACGCAAGCCGGCCATCGTGCACCAG
>JAIWOG010000033.1 GCA_020217035.1 Magnetospirillum sp.
TATAATTATCGCCCGGCGGTCAACGCTTGGGTCGAGACGGTTTGGCCCTTGGGCTAAGGGCGGCGCAAGTTACGCAGGATCAGCCACAGCAACAGGGCGGGCACGCCGATTTCCAAGGCGACCAGCAGCCATTTGCCCATCACAACAGGGCCTTCAACTGGTAAAGCAGGTCCAGGGCCTGCTTGGCGGTCAATTCGTCTGGGTTGATCTGCTTTAGTTTTTCCTCGGCGGCGGAGAACTGGGCCGGGGTGGCGGCGGCTTTGGGCTTGGCCAGCGCCGCGAACAGCGGCAAGTCGTCGGCCAGCTTGGCCACGGCGCTGCCCTGTTCGCCCTTTTCCAGTGCCGAAAGTACTTCTTCCGCCCGCGCAACGACCGCCGGGGGCAGTCCGGCCAACCGGCCCACATGGATGCCGTACGACCGGTCGGCGGCGCCTTGCGCCACTTCGTGCAGGAACACCACCTCGCCCTGCCATTCCTTGACCCGCATCTGCCGGCACGACAGCTGCTTCAGACGCCCGGCCAGCGAGGTCAGCTCGTGGTAATGGGTGGCGAACAGGGCGCGGCAGGCATTGACCTCGTGCAGGTGTTCGACCACCGACCAGGCGATGGAAAGGCCGTCGAAGGTGGCGGTGCCGCGGCCGATTTCGTCCAGGATGACCAGGGCCTTGGCGCCGGACTGGTTCAGGATGGCCGCTGTCTCCACCATTTCCACCATGAAAGTGGAACGCCCGCGGGCCAAATCGTCGGCGGCGCCGACGCGGGAAAACAGGCGGTCGACCACGCCGATATGGGCCGATCGCGCCGGCACGAAGGCGCCCATCTGCGCCAGGATGGCGATCACCGCGTTCTGGCGCAGGAAGGTGGACTTGCCGGCCATGTTGGGCCCGGTGACCAGCCACAGCCGGTTGCCCGGCGACAGGTCGCAATCGTTGGCGACGAAGCTGGCGGAATTGGCCGCCCTGAGCGCCGCCTCGACCACCGGATGGCGGCCGCCATGGATGGCGAAGGTCACGCTGTCGTCCACCACCGGGCGGCACCAATCCTCGGACTCCGCCAATTCGGCCAGACCAGCGGCCACGTCCAACGACGCCAGGGCCGACGCCGCCAGGGCGATGGCGGCGGCGCGGGATGTCACCTCGGTGACCAATTGCTCGAAGATCTGCTGTTCCATGGCCAGGGCGCGGTCGGCGGCGCCGGTGATCTTGCCGGCCAGCTCGATCAATTCGCCGGTGGTGTATCGGGCGGCGTTGGCCATGGTCTGGCGGTGGATGAAGCTTTCGTCCAGCTTGTCGGCCTGCTTGGCCGGCACCTCGATGTGATGGCCGATGATGTTGTTGTGGCGGATCTTCAGCGCCGCGATGCCGGTTTCCTCGGCATAACGCCGCTCCAGCCGCATCAGGTGGGAATTGCCTTCCGCCCGCAGGCTTTTCAACTCGTCGAGCGCGGGGTTGAATTCGGGGCGCACGAAGCCGCCGTCGCGGGCCGATAGCGGCAAGTCCTCGGACAGCGCCCGGCTCAGGATGTCGACCAGGGTGGAATGCTCGCCCAGATCATTGGCGGCCTTGGCGATGGCGGCGGGCGGCGCGTCAAGGGCCGGGCGGGCCAGGGTTTGGCGCAGATGGGGAACTTCCGCCAGGCCGTCGCGGATGGCGGCCAGGTCGCGCGGGCCGCCACGACCCAAGGACAGGCGGGACAGTGCGCGTTCCATGTCGGGGCAGCGCTTGAGCGCGGCGCGGATGTCGGCGCGGACGTCGTCATGGTCGACGAAGAATTCCACCGCGTCCAGGCGCCGGGCGATGGCGGCGGGATCGGTCAGGGGGGCGGCCAGCCGGGCGGCCAGCAGGCGGGCGCCGGCGCCGGTGACCGTGCGGTCGATGGTGGCCAGCAACGATCCCTTGCGCTCGCCGCCCAGGGTTTGGGCCAGTTCCAGGTTGCGACGGGTGGCGCCGTCGATTTCCATCACCGCGCCCTGAGCCAGTCGGCGCGGCGGGTTCAGGCGGGGCAGCTTGCCCTTTTGCGTCAGCTCGACGTAATCCACCAAGGCGCCGCCAGCCGCCAGTTCGGCGCGGCCGAAGGCGCCGAAGGCGTCCAGCGCCCCGACCCCATAAAGCGCTTCCAGTCGCCGCCGTGCATTTTCGGAATCGAAACGAACGCTGGGCAGCGGGGTCAGCACCGCTTTCCATTCGTTCCACACCTCGGTAAGTTCGGGCTGGCCGAACAGGCGTTCGGGCACC
Source organism: Magnetospirillum sp. (assembly GCA_020217035.1). Lineage (GTDB taxonomy): Bacteria > Pseudomonadota > Alphaproteobacteria > Rhodospirillales > Magnetospirillaceae > Magnetospirillum. Next base: position 2,235 of record JAIWOG010000033.1, read on the forward strand.
AGCAACTCGCCCGGGTTCAGCCGGGCCAGGGCGGCGGCAAGAACCGTCGGCGCCAAGGGTTGCATGGCGAAGTCGCCGGTGGACACGTCGACCCAAGCCAGACCCAAGGTGCCGCCGGCCTCGGCCAGCGCCGCCAGGTAATTGTGGCTGCGGGCGTCCAGCAGGTTGTCCTCGGTCAACGTGCCGGCGGTGATGACGCGCACCACGTCACGCGCCACCACCGATTTGGAACCGCGTTTCTTGGCCTCGGCCGGGTCTTCCATCTGTTCGCCGATGGCCACCTTGAAGCCGGCGCGGACCAGCCGCGACAGATAGGCTTCGTAGGAACGCACCGGCACGCCGCACATGGCGATGTCCTCGCCCAGATGCTTGCCGCGCTTGGTCAGCGCGATGTCCAGCGCGGCAGCCGCCTTGACCGCGTCGTCGAAGAACAATTCGTAGAAATCGCCCATGCGATAAAACAGCAGGCAATCGGGGTGGGCATTCTTGATGGCCAGGTACTGGGCCATCATGGGCGTGGCGTCGGCGGGGATGGCGGCTTCGGTCACGGGCGTCGCTTCGGTTTCCAGGTTGCGGCAGGCACGTTATCACGTGGAACCGTGGGCGCAACCCGCCCCTTTGCAACCGGCTTCGCTTGGAGCACAATGATTCCCCCTAAGCTCGACAGGAGGGGGCCTTGAGCGCCACCGACAACCATTTCCCCGTCGCCCGCGAGGTGGTGGGCACCTTCGCCGACCGTGACCATTTCCAGCAAGCGGTGACGCGCCTGTTGGCCGACGGCTTCACCCGCGCCGATTTGTCGGTGCTGTCGTCCCACGATTCGCTGGACGCCACCCAGCCGGGCAACAAATGGAAGGACGCCCTTGTGGCGGTGGCCGGCGACATCAAGTACGAAGGTCCGCTGGTGGCCGCCGGCCTGATCGCCCTGGCGTCCGGCCCGGTGGGCGTGGCCATCGCCGCCATGGTGGCCGCCGGAATCGGCGGCATGGCGGTCAAGGAAGTGCTGGACGAAGTGTCGGCTTTTCCCGAAACCAGCGATTTCGAGCGCGCCCTGGAAGCCGGTTCCGTCATCTTGTGGGTGATGGTGGCCGACCAGTTGGGCGAGGAAAAAGCCAAGAAGGCGCTGGCCGAGACCGGCGCCGCCAACATCCATGTGTTCAACCGCAAGGGCCGCTGAACAGGCCCATCCCAGGAAACGTCCCGACCATCATGAGCAATCCGTCTTCCAATCGTAACGATCCCGGCGCCCAGTCGACGCTCGAGCGCGAAACCCTGCTGATGCATGCCTCGGGGCGTCCCGGCAAGATCGAGGTGGTGCCCACCAAGCCGATGACCACCCAGCGCGACCTGTCGCTGGCCTACAGCCCCGGCGTCGCCTTTCCCTGCCTGCACATCGCCCGCGATCCGTCCTTGGCCTATGACTACACCGCCAAGGGCAATCTGGTGGCGGTGATTTCCAACGGCACCGCCGTCCTGGGCCTGGGCGATTTGGGCGCCTTGGCCGGCAAGCCGGTGATGGAAGGCAAGGCGGTGCTGTTCAAGCGTTTCGCCGACGTGGATTCCATCGATTTGGAAGTCGACACCCGCGACGTCGACGAATTCGTCAATTGCGTCCGCTTCCTGGGTCCGACCTTCGGCGGCATCAACCTGGAAGACATCAAGGCGCCGGAATGCTTCGTCATCGAAAGCCGCCTGCGCGAGATCATGGACATCCCGGTGTTCCACGACGACCAGCACGGCACCGCCATCATCGCCGCCGCCGGCCTGTTGAACGCCCTTGACCTGACCGGGCGGTCGCTGGCCGATTCCAAGGTGGTGGTCAACGGAGCCGGCGCCGCCGCCATCGCCTGCGTCGAGCTGATCAAGGCCATGGGCATCCGCCACGACAACGTGCTGCTGTGCGACACCAAGGGTGTCATCTATCAGGGCCGCACCGAAGGCATGAACCAGTGGAAGTCGGCCCATGCGGTGCCCACCGATGCCCGCAGCCTGGAACAGGCCATGGTCGGCGCCGACGTGTTCATGGGGCTGTCGGTCAAGGGTGCGGTGACGCCCGAGATGGTCCGCGCCATGGCGGCGCGGCCCATCATCTTCGCCATGGCCAATCCCGATCCGGAAATCACCCCCGAAGAAGTCCGTGCCATCCGCGACGACGCCATCGTCGCCACCGGACGTTCGGATTATCCCAACCAGATCAACAACGTGTTGGGCTTCCCCTATATCTTCCGCGGGGCCTTGGACGTGCGGGCGCGGACCATCAACGAAGCCATGAAGATCGCCGCCGCCCGCGCCATCGCCCAATTGGCCCGTGAAGACGTGCCCGACGAGGTGGACGCCGCCTATTCCGGACGCCGCCTTCGTTTCGGTCCCGAATACATCATCCCGGTGCCCTTCGACCCGCGCCTGATCGCCACCATCCCGCCGGCGGTGGCCAAGGCGGCCATGGATTCGGGGGTGGCGCAAAAGCCGATCATCGACATGAACGCCTACGCCAAGCAGCTGTCGGCGCGTCTGGACCCGACGGCGGCCAGCCTGCAGGCCATTTCCGAGAAAGTCCGCGCCAACCCGCAGCGCGTGGTGTTCGCCGAGGGCGAAGAGGAAAAGTCGATCCGCGCGGCCCTGGCCTTCCGCAACGCCGGGTTCGGCACGCCGATCCTGTTGGGACGCGAGGAGCAGATCCACGAAACGGTGAAGGCCAGTGGCCTGCCCGGCCTGGAAGGGTTGGAAATCATCAACGCCCGGCTGTCGCATCGGCGCGAGCACTATATCGACGTGCTGTACCAGCGCCTGCAGCGCCAGGGCCTGCTGATGCGCGACGTGCAGCGCCTGGTCAACCAGGAACGCAACATCTTCGGTTCGCTGATGGTGGCGGAAGGCGACGCCGACGCCATGGTCACCGGCCTGACCCGCAATTACTGGCAGGCATTCGACGAGATCAAGCGGGTGGTCGACCCGGCGCCGGGCGAGGTGCTGCTGGGCCTGACCATGCTGATCGCCCGTGGCCACACGGTGTTCCTGGCCGACACCACCGTGCATGAAACCCCGACACCCGAGCAACTGGCCGACATCGCTCAGCAAAGTGCGGCCAAGGCCCGGCAGATGGGGCACGAACCGCGTGTCGCCTTGCTGTCTTATTCCAATTTCGGCAATCCGGCGTCCAACCCGTCGGAACGCATCCGCGAGGCGGTGGCCATCCTGGATTCGCGTCGCGTCGATTTCGAGTATGACGGCGAAATGGCCGCCGACGTGGCGCTCGACGGCGAATTGCTGAAGCTGTACCCGTTCTGCCGCCTGTCGGGTCCGGCCAACGTGCTGGTGATGCCTGGGCTGCATTCGGCCAACATCAGCGCCAAGCTGATGCAGAAGCTGGGCGGCGGCACGGTCATCGGCCCCATCCTGATGGGCTTGGATAAGCCCATTCAGATCACCTCGATGGATGCCACCGTCAACGACATGGTCAACATGGCGGTGTTGGCCTGTTACGATGCCATGAGAAGTTAACGGATGAGGATGCGGACAGCCTGATAATGTGGCTGTCCGCTTTTCCGGAAGGGATCATGAGTCGTCGTTTCACCCCGCCCCGCCTGGTGCGCCGCGCCATGGTCCTGTCCCTTCCCACCTTCCTGGTGCTGGCGGGACTGGTGATCGCCCGCGAAATGCATGTGCTGACCGCCTTGGCGCTGTGGGGGCTGGTGGTGGTTTCCCTGGTCGGACTGATCCGCCCCGGCATGGTGGACGCCGCCCGGGTGTCACTGTGGGCCCGCAATCTGGCCGCCGGGGGCGAAAGCCCGCCGCCGCCGGTGACGCCGGACACCCCCATCGAGGAAATCGCCTCGTCGGTGGCGCAGTTGCGCCGCGCCTGGCAGGCCCGGCAGCATGAACTGGCGCTGTTGGCCAAGTGGAACGAAAGCCTGTTCGAAAATCTGCCCGACCCGCTGATACTGCTGGATCCCGACCGCCGGGTGGTGAAGTTCAACCAGTCGGCGCTTACGGTGTTCGGCCGCGACATCACCGGCCGCGACCTGTCGGTGGTGTTGCGCAATCCCAAGGTTCTGGAAGCCGCCGACGCGGTCTTGGCCGGGGCGCAGGCCCGCGACGGCTCCTTCGATTTGCCGGTGCCGGTGCCAAGGTCATTCCAGTTCCGCATCGAACGCTTGGGGCCGTCGCCGGCCAGTGACGCGGTGGCGGTGCTGGCGCTGAACGACCTGACCACGGTCAAGCGCATGGAACAGATGCGCGCCGATTTCGTCGCCAATGCCAGCCACGAATTGCGCACGCCCCTGGCGACGCTGTTGGGATTCATCGAAACCTTGCGCGGCCCGGCCCGCGACGATGCCGAGGCCCGGGACAAGTTCCTGGGCATCATGTACGAGCAAGGCTCGCGCATGGCGCGGCTGGTCAACGACTTGTTGTCATTGTCGCGCATCGAGCTGAACGAACACACGCCACCGGCGGAAAGCGTGGATTTCGGCCGCATCGTCCAGGCGGGGGCCGACGCCTTGATGCCGTTGGCGGCACCGCGCAAGATGGAATTACGGGTGACCATCGACGAAGCCGCCCGCCATGTGGTCGGCCAGGCCGACGAATTGGCGCAACTGGCGCAGAACCTGATGGACAACGCGGTGAAATACGGCCGCGACGGCACGGCGGTGGAAATCAGCCTGACCATGGCCGACCGGTTGCCCGCCGCTGCAGGGCCCGCCCTGCGTGACGGTCCGGCGGTGCGGTTATCGGTGCGCGACCACGGCGACGGCATCGGCAAGGAACACCTGCCGCGCCTGACCGAGCGTTTTTACCGGGTCGACACCGCGCGGTCACGCAGCCTGGGCGGCACCGGCCTGGGTCTGGCCATCGTCAAGCACATCGTCAACCGCCATCGTGGCACCATGGTGGTGGAATCCACCCTGGGCCAGGGCTCGACTTTTTCTGTTTACCTGCGCGGCACCTTGGATCAGGGCGCGTCGCCCGCGCTTTCCGCTTCCGGCGCCAGGTTGTAGGAACCGCAGCCGCCGCATTGGTAGGCCACCGGCGTTTCCAGTTTCGACAGATCCATGTTGTGAATCATTTTGCGGCCGCAATGGCCGCAGTAATAGTCGTGTCCGCCCTTGCCCACGGTGGACACGCCGGTATTGAACACGTTCAGGCCACCAATCTCGTTCTCGGTGATCGGGGTCAACATGAATTCGGCCATGGGAATCCTTGGTAGGTTGGGGTTACCAGGCGGCGACGGAACCGTCGGCGCGGGGATCGGCGGCTCCTTCCAGGGTGCCGTCGGCACGGCGAACCACCATGCCGGCATGGCCCAGGGCGGAATCGAAATCCCCGACCTGCTGTATATCATGGCCGGCCTTACCCAATTCTTGCAGCAAGGCTGGCGGGAAGCGGCCTTCCACCAGCAGGCCGCTGGGCGCGGCGCCGTCCAGGGACCGGCCCAGGGCGAAGCGGGGGGCGGCGACGGCGGCTTGCGGGCTCTCGCCGAACAGCACGGCGCGGGTGAACAATTGCGCCTGGATCTGCGGCTGCGAATCGCCGCCCATGCTGCCCCAAACCAGGGTGCGTCCGTCCTTCAGGCGGGCCAGGGCCGGCGACAGGGTGTGGAAGGGCTTGCGCCGGGGTTCCAGGGAATTGCGGTGCTCGGGGTCCAGCGAGAACGAGAAGCCGCGATTGTGCCAGACGATGCCGGTCTGCGGCAGGGTCACCCCGGAACCGAAAGCGTGGAACAGGCTTTGGATATAGCTGACGGCGCGGCCTTGGCCGTCGATCACCCCCAGCCACACGGTGTCGCCGTCGGCGGCCGGCTGGCCCCAGGGCGCTGCCCGGGCCGGGTCGATTTCCTCGGCCAGGGCGTCGAGCCAGGGATCGGTCAGATAGGTGGTGGCGTGCACCGACATGCGATGGGGGTCGGTGACATGGGCGTCACGCACCCGATAGGCCTTTTTGGTGGCTTCCACCAGACCGTGCACCCAGGCGAAATCGCCGGATTGTTCCACGCCCAGGCGCTGGAACACGCCCAACAGGATCAAGGACGCCAAGCCTTGGGTCGGTGGCGCGGTGTTGAACAAGGTGCCGGCTGGCAGGGTCAGGGACAGCGGCCGGCGGCGCATGGAACGATGGCGGGCCAGATCCTCTGCCTTCAAGGGCGATCCGGCGGCCTTCAGGTCGTCGGCGACGGCGCGGGCCACTTCGCCGCGATAGAAATCGTCCAAACCGCGTTCGGCCAGGCGTTCCAGGGTGTCGGCCAGGGCCGGCAGGGTCTGGAGCGACCCGATGGCCGGAACTTTGTTCTTGTTCAGGAACAATCCCGAGAATCCGGGGGCCTTGCGCAGCGCGGCCAAGTTGCGGGCAGTGCATTGCGCTTGGTGGGCGGTGACCGAGAATCCTTCACGGGCGTAATGGACGGCATCCTCGAACAACCGTTCCAAGGGCATGCCGCCACCCCAATGGGCAGACACGTCCAAAGCCGCCTGCCAGCCCGACACCACGCCGGCCACGGTGTTGGCGGCCAGCGGCCCCTTGGCCGGCACCGCCTTCAACCGGGCGGATTTGTACAGGTCCAGATCGACCTTGGCGCCCGAGGCGCCGGACCCGTCGATGGACACCGGCGGCTTGCCCGGTTCGGCGATCAGCCAGAATCCGTCGCCGCCCAGGCCGTTCATGTGCGGGTAGACCACCGCCAGGGTCGAGGCGGCGGCGACGGCCGCCTCGATGGCGTTGCCACCCTCGCGCAGCACCGACAGCGCCGCCTGCGAAGCAAGGTGATGCGGGGTCGAAACCATGCCCCGCCGGGCCATGGGGGTGTTCAGCATTTCCCATCCATACACATGTGTCGGCGCTGATTTTGCGTCAACCTTGCTGTCCCGTCCAGTCTCTTGCCCGATCCGGCTTGGCAAGCGGGGTTCCGCCAGTGTGTAATGCCCGACCCTTTGTCCCCGGAGTCCCGCCATGACCCACGATTACCGCCAGGCCCAGACGATGACCCTGTCTTGGCAGGACATGCACCGCGACGCTTGCAGCTTGGCGGCGCGGCTCAGGGACAAGGGTCCGTTCCACGGCATCGTCGCGGTGGCCCGCGGCGGCCTGGTGCCGGCGGCCATCCTGGCTCGCGAGTTGGACATCAAACTGGTGGAAACCGTGTGCATCTCGTCCTATGACGACCGCAGCCAGGGCGAGATGGAAATCCTGAAGACCCTGGCCGAGGACGGCAAGCACTGGCTGGTGGTGGACGACCTGGTGGATTCGGGGGCCACCGCCAAGGTGGTCCGCGCCATGCTGCCGGCATGCCATTACGCCACGCTTTACGCCAAGCCGGAAGGCGAGGCGCTGTGCGACACCCATGTGGCGCGGCTGGAACAGCATGTGTGGCTGGTCTTCCCGTGGGAAGCCACCCCATAAATCGCCACAATCGCCGGCGATAAGGCTTATTCCCCGCCGGCGTTCAGCACGGCTCGGGCTTCGTGCTCGTCGATCTGGTGCAGGTCGTTCATGTGGATTTCCCAATTGTCGACGAATTCCGCCACCGCCAGGGTCAGGCATTCGTCCAGGCTTTTGCCGGTATCGGCCGCCAGCGCCTCAAGCCGTTGCTTCAGCTCGGTCGACAGGGTGACGGACAGGGTTTCCATGAACTTATCCTTTGGTTATGGCCGCATCGCCCAAGGTCAGGCAGCATACAGCCAAGCACAGCCACATGCCAGTTTCGAGACCGCCTTGCCCCGTGGTAGAAACCGCCATGACCACTAAGCGCCCCCCCGACCTGAAAGCCGATCCCG
>JAIWOG010000034.1 GCA_020217035.1 Magnetospirillum sp.
CCGACCGCTTGCTCGCCAGTTCGTCCGACGAGCCGGCACCCAAGGCCAAGCCGCCGCGTCCGGCCAAGCCCCAGGCGGAAAAGCGTTCCGGACGCAAGAAAAGCGGCGGCGGCAAGAAGGGCGGCTGGGGCAAGCGGCTGTTGATGTGGGGGGCGACCCTGGCGGTGTGGGGGGTGATCGCCCTGGCCGGATTGGTGGCCTATTACGCCCACGACCTGCCCGACATCGACCAGGTGACGGCGCCGACGCGGCGGCCCAGCGTGCAGTTCCTGTCCGCCGACGGCCAGGTCTTCGCCGCCTTCGGCGACCTTTACGGCGAGTCCTTGGACCTGGCCGACATCTCGCCGCCCCTGTGGCAAGCGGTGCTGGCCACCGAGGACCGCCGTTTCTTCAGCCATTTCGGCGTCGACGTCCTGGGTCTGGCCCGTGCCGTCTATGTCAACATCCGCGCCGGCCACGTGGTCCAGGGCGGTTCCACCATCACCCAGCAATTGGCCAAGAACCTGTTCCTGAAGCCCGACCGCACCATGAAGCGCAAGGTCCAGGAAGTGTTGATGGCGTTGTGGCTGGAAAACCGCTTTTCCAAGCAGCAATTGCTGACGCTTTACCTGAACCGGGTTTACCTGGGGTCGGGCGCCTATGGCGTCGACGCCGCCGCCAAACGCTATTTCGACGTCTCGGCGCGGCGGGCCGGGCTTTACCAATCGGCGGTAATCGCCGGCCTGTTGAAGGCGCCCAGCCGCTATTCGCCGCTGAACGACCCCGAAGCCAGCCACAAACGCGCCGTCGAGGTGCTGAACAACATGGTCGAGGCCGGCTATGTCGACCAGAAAACCGCCGACATGGCGGCCTTGGGCGGCGCGGCGCAAGCGGTTCGGCGGCCGGCGCCCTCGGGACGCTATTTCGCTGATTGGGCGTTGTCGCGGCTGGACGATCTGTCGGAACTGGCGGGGCGCGACGTGGTGGTGCGCACCACCTTGGACCTGAACCTGCAGCGCAAGGTCGAACAGCAGGTGCAGGCCATGCTGAACGGCGCCGGCGCCAAGGCCAACGTGGCGCAAGGGGCGGTGGTGGTGATGAGTCCCGACGGCGCCATCCGCGCCCTGGTCGGCGGCAAGGATTACGACGACAGCCAGTTCAACCGCGCCACCCAGGCGCTGCGTCAGCCCGGCTCGGCCTTCAAGCCCTTCGTCTATCTGGCGGCCATGGAACAGGGTTTGGCCCCGCAAGACGTCTATGAAGACGCCCCCATCAAGCTGGGCAACTGGAAGCCGGGCAATTACAACGGCCGCTTCGAAGGCCCGGTCAGCCTGCATCACGCCTTCGCCCAGTCGACCAACACGGTGGCGGTGCGGTTGATCGAGGATTTGGGGCCGGCCCGCGTGGTCAACACCGCCCACAAGCTGGGCATCACCTCGCCCTTGGGCAAGGACGCGTCCCTGGCCTTGGGGACCAGCGAAACCACGTTGCTGGAACTGACCCAAGCCTATGCCCCCTTCGCCAACGGCGGTTACGGCATCACCGCCTATGGCATCGAAAGCGTCGCCAGCCCCGACGGCCAAACCTTGTGGACCCGTCAGGGCGGTGGAATCGGCAAGGTGATGTCGGACCAGGCCCTGGCCCACATGCACGAATTGATGAGCGCGGTGCTGAGCGAGGGCACCGGCAAGGCGGCACGGCTGGACCGCCCGGCCGCCGGCAAGACCGGTACCACCCAGGATTACCGCGACGCCTGGTTCATGGGCTTCACCGCCGATTACGTGGCCGGCGTGTGGCTGGGCAACGACGACCAGCGCAACGAGATGAAGAAGGTCACCGGCGGCGGTCTGCCGGCCCAGTTGTGGAAAAGCGTGATGCTGGCCGCCCACCAAGGTATTCCGGCCCACGCCCTGCCGACCCCGGACATGACCCCGCCGGCCATGGCCGACACCGAGGGAACCGCCGGCGGGGTGATCGTCGGCGGCGGTGGCGAGGGGGGTGACCCAATCCGCAGCCTGGGCAGCGCCATCGATGACTTGCTGGGCTCGTTGTTCGGACGGTGAGCCACTTGTAATCGAGCCGGCGGCTTGCCACCTGCCATGGGTGTGGGTCGTTTGTATGGGGACCGGCCATGTCGGGTCTCGGCCACTGGTTTCGTCGGTTGTGGCGCAGCTCTTTTTCCGCCCATCCGCGGCGCAAGCCCGCCGTCTCGCGCGATATGCCGTCGCGGGGACGTCAGGATGCCTTCATGCAGGTGCTTGAAACGTTGAAGTCCCGGCCCGATGGCGGGGGCGGACGGGTCCGTGCCGTGTCCCTGGCCGATTTCCGTCAGGTGGTGGGCGACAAATGGCCGCGTCTGGCCGACAAGGTGTCGATCATCGTCGACCGTCTGATCCACGCCCGGTTGGGCGCAGCCAATCCTTTCCGTCAGGTGGACGAGGAAACCTGGCTGCTGCTGTTCCCCAAGGTCAGCCCCGAACAGGCTCGCGCCTTGACGGTGGCGGTGGTCCAGGACATCAGCCGACATTTGCTGGGTGAAGGCTGTGTCGGCGGCACCCGACCCCTGGCCTTGGCCGTTCACGTGGACGCGGCCCAATTGGCCGGGGCCGACCCCCGCCGCCATTCCGCCGTGCTGCGGCTCGCGGTGGAACAGGGGCGCGCCTTGTTCGACGAAAGCGGCGCAGGGATGGCGGGGGACCGACCGGTGGAAAGGGCGCTGGTCGAGCGTCCGGTGTCACGACGGCATCCCGAGGTGGAATGGGAGCCCATCTTGCGCCGACAGGCCGACGTCGCGCCCGACGAGCCGTGGAAAGCAGTGGGGCCGCTTCCGTGCGAAGCCAAACTATCCTTGCTGTGGCGGCCGACTTGGGTGGCGGAAAGCCAAGCCATCGCGGCTTATTGCGCCCGCGTCGCCCGTGTCGACCATCCTGGCGACCCTCCGTTGGAAGGCTCGATGGCCTATCCCGACGACGACCCGGTCACCGCTGAAACCATCGACCGTTTCGTCTGCGCGGCGGCGGTCCGCGACCTGATGCGTTCGGGACCCGATGGCGGATGCGCCATCGTCCCGCTGACCTGGGCGTCCCTGGTCGGCGAACACCGGGCGGAACTGGCGTTTCCTTTCGCCGACATGCCGGCCGACATGCGGCGCCAGCGTTTGAAGGTGGAAATCTGCCGCATCCCCGACACCGTCACCGCCGAGGAGGCGCGAAACATGGTCAACGGGTTACGACATCTGAGCGGCGAGGTGTTGTTGCGCCTGCGGCTGTCGTCGCCGCTGCTGCGCCAGGTGGACGAATTGGGCGAAGCCAAGATCGGCCTGGATTTGTCGGAATTGCGCAGCGACCAACGCATGGCCGACGACCGTCTGCTGGATGTTCTGGACCTTTTACAGGTCAGCACCGGTCGGGCGGGGCGGGGCTGCTATGTGTGGAGTGCTCGCCGGCGCAAGGTGGTCGGCGGTGTCGTCGGCGGTGGTTTCGACATGGTCAACGGTCCGGGGCTGATGCGCGACGTCGCCCGGCCGGCCGTCGTGGTGCCGGCGCCCAAGGATCGTTTCGCTTTTTAACGGTTACCGCAAGGGTTGCGAGCGGACGTTTCCCGACGGCGCCGGGGCGACGGGGGCGGCCGGGACCGGGGCGTAAGCCCCGCCGCCCATGCCGGTGGCGGGCGCGGGATTGGCCCGCGGTCCCACCGTCACCCGGACGGTGGATCCCCACATGCTGCCGGTTTCGACCTGCACGGTGGCGGCGCGGTCGGCGCGGATATAGGTCATGACGCTGACGCCCGACGTGGCGGCCATGATCGGCTCCCAGCCGAAGGCGGGCATCTGCTGCTGGTAGAAAGCGGTGGCTTCCGGGGCCGACTTCCATAATTTCATCACCACCCGGCCGGTCCAGCGGTCCTTGTCGCCCAGGATCAGCGAACGTTCGTTGTCCATGGTGGCGCCCGACGGGATGGGGATGTCGGTCAGCAGGCCGAAATCGGGTTGCTGTTGGGGGTCGCCGGCCTGGGTCTGCGGCAGCGACGTGGATGTTCCGCATCCTGCCAGGAACAGGGCGGCGGCGACCGGGACAGCAAGGCGGAGAACGCTTTTCATGGCGGCAAAGGTACTAAAAACCACCAGCCCCCACAAGGGGCGGAGCGCCGACACGCACAGTCATACTTTATTTTGAATCCAAGGGATATTCAGCCACGACCTGGTACTCGGCCCCCTGGGCATGCAGGTGCGATTGGTACAGACGGATGGCGGAGACGGCGAAGGCGGTGGACAATGGCGAATGGTGGCGCATGAAGGCGGCGATGCGGTCGGCCGGCGCGTCCTTCAGCCAGGCCAGGGTGACGTGCGGGGTGAAATTGCGCGACTCGGGTTCCAGGCCGGCGTTCTGCGCCAGTCGTTCGACCCGGCTTTGCAGGGCGTCCAGCACTGGGTTGGGTTCGACCCCGACCCACAGCGCCCGGGGCTTGCGACCGCCGAAGGTGCCGAATCCGTTCAGGCGGAGGTCGAATTCCGGGCTGCGCAGGGCGGACAAATGGTGATGCAGGTCTTCGGCTTGTTCCTCGTCCATCTCGCCGGCGAAGCGCAGGGTCAGGTGCAGGTTGCGGGCCGCCACCCAGCGGGCGCCGGGGATGCCGCCGCCCAGGGATTCCAGTCGAGTCGCCAGCGCGGCGGGCAAGGCCAGGCCGACGAACAGCCGCATCATGGCCGGTCGCCGCAGATGACGGTCAGAACGCCGGTATAGCCGTAAAGGCGTTGGCCGCTGATTTCGCCATTGGCGAAAAAACCCACCAAGGGCACAGATTGGCCCAATGCCTGGCGAATCTGGCTGAGTTCGGCGCCGCGTTCGCCAAACATGTGCTCGCCGCGGCCGATGCAGGTGACGTAGAGCGCCGCCAGCGGCGGCCGGCCATCCAGGCGGCGGCGGATGTCGGCCAGCATGCGGTCCAGGTCGGCCTGGGCGGCGACCGGGTCACGGCGCACGAACAGCAATTTCTGTCCGACGGTGATGTCGGCGCCCACCGCCAGCCAGCCTTGCGTCGGATCCAGGCCCAACAGGGTACGCACCGAATAATCGCCGCGATCCGAGCCTTCCACCGGCAGGGCCACATGGATGTAGCCGGCGGCGCGGCTGGGATCGCGGGCGATCAACTCGCCGGAATCGGCCTTGAACACCTCGATGGCCGGCCGGCCGTCCAAATTGGCGACGACGTTGCCCCAGCCTTCGCCCACCACGTGGACCGGGCCGATGGGGGTGCAGCCCTGGGTCAAGCCGGTGACCACCGACACCGCGCCCCCCAGCAGCAACCCCGACACCGCGCCGGGCAGCACGGTGCCGGCCACTTGTGTCGGGTGGTCGGCCAGCGCCACCAACCCGCCGACCAGGAAGCCGATGCCGTCGCCCAGGGTTTCCAACAAGTTCGGCAGTCCCGGATGGCGGGGGTCGGCGTGGACCAGGGCCAGGGCCGGGCCATTGGCCAAGGCCCAGGCGCCCAACCGGGCCGAGAAATCGGCGGCGTCTGCACTGGAAAACACCTGGAAGTCGCCTTCCGGCAGGCTGCCCAGCAACACCGCCATGGCGCCGCCGTCGCGGATTTCCTGGGCGCCGGCGCACAAGCCGGGAACGGCGGCGCCGACCCAGGTCTCGACGCGGGTGGTCTCGCGCAGGAAGGTCAGGATGGATTGCAGGTCGGCGGCAAACGTTTCGGTGACGTAAATAATGCCCAGGTTGGCGTTCCCCTGGGCGGCGCCCAGCCGTTCCAGACAGGCTTTGGCGGCCAGGCCCCAATGGTCGGCCACCGCGTGGGCGGAAACGAACAACGGTCTCATGGCCGCACCTGATCCAGCAGCTTTTCCACCGCTGGCAGCATGCGCCCGACCATGATCGCCACCCCTTGGGCGGTGGGATGCAGGCCGTCCTTCTGGTTAAGCCCTGGATTGGCGGCGACGCCGTCCAGGAAGAACGGATAAAGCGCCACCTGGCGGCGTTCGGCGATACGGGCATAGGCGCCGCGAAAAGCCCGGCCATAATCGGGGCCCAGGTTGGGCGGCGCTTCCATGCCGGCCAGCAGGACTTTGATGCCGGCGCCCTGCAGTTTTTCGACGATGGCATCCAGATTGGCCTCCATCCTGGCCGGGTCCAAACCGCGCAGGCCGTCATTGGCCCCCAGGGCGATGATGGCGGCCTGCGGTTTGTCGGCCAAGGCCCAATCCAGGCGTGCCAGGCCGCCGGCCGAGGTGTCGCCCGACACCCCGGCATTGACCACGCGGACAGCCCGGCCCTTGGCCTGCAAGGCTTGTTGCAATTGTGACGGAAACGAATCGATGGCCGCCAAGCCATAGCCGGCGGTCAGCGAATCGCCGAACGCCAGCAAGGTGACCGGGGACGCAGTTTTCGCACTTGCGTTGACAAGTGTCGCCATCGCGCCATATGCGACCAATGATCCCTTGATGAAAGCCCTGCGCCGCATGAATGCATCCTCTGGTCAGCCGCTGGTCCGTTTAAGCGGTGTCACCCTCAACTTGGCGAGCTTGGCCGGACAGGTCAACGTCCTGCGTGGCATCGACCTGGAAATCGCCGGGGGCGAGACCCTGGGGGTGGTCGGCCCGTCGGGGTCGGGCAAGTCGTCGCTGCTGATGGTGATGGGCGGTCTGGAACGGGCCAGTTCCGGCACCGTGCGGGTGGCGGGCCACGATTTGTCCACCCTGTCCGAGGACGGTTTGGCCCGGCTGCGCCGCGACCATGTGGGCATCGTCTTCCAGTCCTTCCAGTTGATCCCCACCATGACGGCGCTGGAAAACGTCGCCGTGCCGCTGGAGCTGGCCGGCATCGCCGACGCCCTGGACCGGGCCGAGGCGGAATTGCAGGCGGTGGGTCTGGGCCATCGGTTGGACCATTATCCCGGCCAGATGTCGGGGGGCGAACAGCAGCGCGTCGCCCTGGCCCGCGCCGTCATCGCCCGGCCCCGGCTGTTGCTGGCTGACGAACCCACCGGCAATCTGGACGGCGCCACCGGGGCCGAGATCACCCAGTTGATGTTCGATTTACATGCCCGCCACGGCGCCACCTTGGTGCTGATCACCCACGACCCCGCCCTGGCCGCCCGCTGCGGCCGGGTGGTGCGGCTGGCCGACGGCAAGGTGGTGGCGTGATGGGCTTGGCCTGGCGCCTGGCACGGCGGGAATGGCGCGGCGGACTGAAGGGCTTTCGCATCCTGGTCGCCTGTCTGGCCCTGGGGGTGGCGGCCATCGCCGCCTCGGGGTCGTTGAAGGCGGCTTTTCATCGGGCCTTGGCCGAGGATGCGCGGGCCATCCTGGGCGGCGACGTGGAATTGCGCCAATCCTATGAGCCGTTGACCGCCGATCAAGTGGCGCTGCTGTCCCGTTACGGTACCGTATCGACGGTCTCGGACATGCGGGCCATGGCGCGGGCCGGCGACAAGCGCCGATTGGTGGAATTGAAGGGCGTCGACGCCGCCTATCCGTTGGCCGGTGCCTTTGTCACCGAACCACCGCTGAAGCTGGCGGAATTGTTGGAAAGCCGCGACGGCCGGGCCGGAGCGGCGGCGGACCCGCATTTGCTGGAATCCTTGGGTATCGGCCTGGGCGACGTCGTGCAGGTGGGCGAGGCCCATTATCAAATCCGCGCCCTGATCAAGGCCGAGCCCGACCGGGTGGCCAACGCCCTGTCCTTTGGGCCGCGTCTGCTGGTGGCCCAGGATTCCGTCGCCGCCACCGGACTGTTGCTGCCCGGTTCGCTGATCCGCTGGGGGACGCGTTTGGCCCTGGCGCCGGATACCGATTTGGCCCAGGTCAAGGCGGCGCTGGCGCAAGACTTTCCCGACGCGCCGTTTTCCTGGCGCGACACCAGCGAGGCCGCCCCAGGGCTGGACCGCATCCTTGATAATCTGGCCGCCTTCCTGACCTTGGTGGGGCTGACGGCACTGCTGGTGGGCGGCATCGGCATCGCCAACGCGGTCAAAGCCTATTTGGACGGCAAGCTGGCCAACATCGCCATCTTGAAAGCCCTGGGGGCGCCGGCACGGCAGATCGGCACCGGTTACGGCCTGCTGATCGGCGGGTTGGCGTTGCTGGGCATCGGGCTGGGGCTGGCCATCGGTGCCGCCGCCCCTTGGGCCTTGGTGCGGATCGCCGGCGAATCCCTGCCCTTGGCGGCGCGGGTCGGGATTTATCCCTGGCCGCTGGCCCAAGCCGCCGGCTTCGGGGTGCTGACCGCCGCCACCTTCGCCTTGTGGCCGCTGTCCCAGGCGGCGCGGGTTCCCCCCACGGCTTTGTTCCGCTCTCGCATTGAACCCTTGAGCGGGCGGCCTTCCCCTCTGGTGCTGACGATCTTGGCGGTTTCGGCCCTGGGATTGGCCGCCTTGGCGGTTTGGGGCGCCGACCGCCGCGACCTGGCGGCCATTTTCGTCGCCGCCGCCTTGGCCCTGCTGGGGTTGTTCCGGGTGATGGCCTGGGGCTTGTCGCGTCTGGCCGCCTTGGCGGCCAAGCGTCGGCATGGCCTGTTCGCCCGGCCGGCGGCGCGGGTCGCCTTGGCCAACTTGCATCGGCCGGGCTCGTCGGTGGTGTCCATGGTGCTGTCCCTGGGATTGGGCTTGACCGTCCTGGTGACCATCGCCCTGATCGAGGGCAATCTGGCCCGTCAGTTCGGCCAAACCCTGCCGGCCCGCGCCCCCAGCTTCTATTTCATCGATTTGCAACCCGACCAGGCGGAAGAATTCGACGCCCTGGTGCGCCAGGCGGCGCCGGGGGCCGAGGTGGAAAAGGCCCCCATGGTGCGCGGCCGCATCACCCATATCAAAGGACTGGCGGCGGAATCGGCGCAGGTGGCCCCGGAAGTGCAATGGGCGCTGCGCGGCGACCGCGGCCTGACCGCCGCCGCCAAGCCGCCGCCGCAGGCGGTGCTGGCGGCGGGCGATTGGTGGGACGCCGATTACGCCGGTCCGCCCTTGGTATCGGTGGATGCCGGCCTAGCCAAGGGCATGGGGTTGCAGGTGGGCGACTCGCTGGCGGTCAACGTACTGGGGCGCGAACTGACCATGACGGTGGCCAATCTGCGCCAGGTGGAATGGGCCAGTCTGAACATGAATTTCGCCCTGATCTT
Organism: Magnetospirillum sp.; assembly: GCA_020217035.1. GTDB lineage: Bacteria > Pseudomonadota > Alphaproteobacteria > Rhodospirillales > Magnetospirillaceae > Magnetospirillum. The sequence goes on from JAIWOG010000034.1 coordinate 9,099, forward strand.
GTCGCCCAACGCCCTGGCCGGGGCGCCGTTCATCCACATCGCCACCGTGCACGCCCCGGAAGCGGATGAAAACGCGGTGGAACGCGCCGTCAGCGACGCGTTGCCCAACGTGTCGGCCATCCGGGTCAAGGAAGCGCTGGTCCAGGTCCGCGCCATGATCGACAACGCCGATTTGGCGGTGCGTCTGGCCGGCCTGGTCACCCTGGCGGCCGGCGCCCTGGTGCTGGGCGGCGCGGTAATGGCCGGTCACCGCCAGCGGGTACGCGAGGCGGTGATCCTGAAGGTGCTGGGGGCCAGCCGGGCCGAGCTTTGGCGGGCCTGGATGCTGGAATTCGGCATCGTCGGCGCCGTCACCGGCCTGGCGGCGGCGGCTTTCGGCTCGGCCGCCGCCTGGGCCATCCTGGTCCATGTCATGCGGGCCGACTGGAGCTTCCTGCCCGGCCTGACCCTGGCGACCCTGGCCATCTGCATCGTCGCCGCCCTGATGGCGGGTTTCGCCGGGGCTTTCGTGGCGCTGCGCCGTCCTGCTGCCCCGGTCTTGCGCGAGGAGTAAAGGGTTAAAGATTCACCGATTCTTGACGAGCCGGCGATATCATCCAACATAAGAGGACAAGGCGGTGCCGCGTTCTTGGGACAGGGCCGCCGATGCCGGGTGCCGCAAGGGCCCGATCACTCTCTCGCTCAGATCCCGAGGAGGAGAAACCATGAGCCGTATGTCCGCCTTCAATTCCCCGCTTTTGTTGGGCTTCGACCATTTCGAGCGGGTGCTCGACCGGGTCGCCAAAAGCCAGGGCGAAGGCTATCCCCCCTACAACATCGAACAGATCGGTGAAAACGGCCTGCGCATCACCCTGGCTGTCGCCGGCTTTTCCATGGATGACCTGGCCGTCGGCCTGGAAGAC
>JAIWOG010000035.1 GCA_020217035.1 Magnetospirillum sp.
AACCAGTTGATCATCCGTGGCCGCCAAGGCGAGGACGATCCCAGCCGCATCTTCCTGCATCGCGGTATCGCGGCGCGCCAGTTCCAGCGCGCTTTCGTGCTGGCCGAGGGCATCGAGGTGCAGGGCGCCACCCTGGACAATGGCCTGCTGCACATCGACCTGTACCGCCCGCGCCCGGAACCCCGGGTGAAAAGCATTCCCATCACCGGCGCCAGCCGCAGCCCCTTGGGCGAGTCCGGCCCGCGCACCATCGACGTGGCCGACGAGGACGTCCGCCGCATCCACTCCAAGGCCAGAACCGGCCAGTGACGGAGGTCAGAAATGAGACACGAACACGATCATGATCCGCTACCGCCCCTGCATCAGGGCATGAGCGATTCCGATTTCGCCGCCTGGGGCACCCCCGGCTTGGCCTTCGTCAAGCGCGTGGTGGTCGACAACCAAACCAGCTGGTCCATCCACGCCGCCGACGGCACCGCCATTGGTGTGGCCCCCAACCGGGAAATCGCCCTGGCCGCCATCATCCAGCACGAGTTGGAAGCCGCCAGCGTGCATTGACGCTTCCCCTCCGTCATTGCCGGGCTTGACCCGGCAATCCCAATACGTGGACCCCCGGATCAAGTCCGGGGGTGACGGATAAAAAAGGCCGGCATCTCTGCCGGCCCTTAAGAGCGAAGTTTTGCGGGGCTTACAGCCCGTACTTTTCCGCCATCACAGGGTCCTTGGCGGCGACGACGCGGGCCAGGTCGACGATGACCTTGGCCTGCTTCCAGGTGGCGTCGTCCTGCATCTTGCCGTCGATCATCACCGCGCCGGTGCCATCGGGCATGGCGTCCAGGATCTTCTTGGCGAAGATCACCTCGTCGGCGTCGGGGCTGAACACCTTCTTGGCGATGTCGATCTGACTGGGGTGCAGGCTCCAGGCGCCGGCGCAGCCCAGCAGGAAGGCGTTGCGGAACTGGGCTTCACAGGCCGGGCTGTCCGAGAAGTCGCCGAACGGGCCATAGAACGCCTTGATGCCGGCGGACTGGCAGGCGTCCACCATCTTGGCGACGGTGTAGTGCCACAGATCCTGCTGGAACAGGGTGCGCGGAGCCTCGCCCTGGGCATCCTGCAACACGCCGTAGAACGGGTGGCCGCCGCCGACGCGGGTGGTCTTCATGCCGCGCGACGCCGCCAGGTCGGCCGGGCCCAGGCTCATGCCGTGCATGCGCGGGGACGCTTGGGCGATGGCGGCGACGTTTTCGACACCCAGCGCGGTTTCCAGGATGGCGTGGATCATGATGGGGCGCTTGACGCCATGCTTCGCCTCCAACTGGGCCAGCAACTGGTCCAGATAATGGATGTCCCAGGGGCCTTCCACCTTGGGCAGCATGACCACGTCCAGCTTGTCGCCGGCTTCGGCGACCAAGGTGGTGACGTCGTCCAGGAACCACGGGCTGTTCAGGCAGTTGACGCGGGTCCACAGCCCGGTGCCGCAGGACGGGTCCCAGGCGCGGGCCACTTCGACGAAACCGGCGCGGGCCGCTTCCTTGGCGTCAGCCGGGATAGCATCTTCCAGATTGCCCAGCAGCACGTCGACATTCTTGGCCATGTCGTTCGCCTTGGCCCGCATCTTTTCCACATGCGGCGGGAAGAAATGGATCATGCGCTCCAGCTTCACCGGCAGTTCGCGATAGGGCGCGGGCGCACCGATGGCCAACGGCTCGAAGAACTTCTTGGGCGGCTTGATGGACATGATGCGCAATCCTCTTTCGGCAAAAACCATTGGGGCGCAATAATGATGCGCCAGTGTGCGCCGCACAAGAGGAATGTTGTCAGCGATAAGGGGTGGATTGATACGGCCGACGGTCCTTTTCGGGAAGCAGATTCAACAAGTCGTCAAAGGCATATGTCTGCGGTCGCCCCAGCGGGAGTAAAATGTCCTTGGTTGACTGGAGCGAGGGCAAATCGTAAATGGCCTCGGCGGCCGAGCGAATACCTTTGATCGCGTTGATCGCCCCGAAATTCTTGGGAACATTGGGCACCAAATCATCCTTGGCAAGTCCCATCCGCCACAAAAGCCAACGGCAAGAATCGCTGGCATATTTGCAAATCTTCGGTTCGAGCTGCTGCAAGGTATTGGCGGCAAGCTTCAGCAAATCGCTGTGAATATGGCCTGTCGGACCGTCACTCATGCCCCGAAGGCAAAGCAGGGTGCCAAACGTGAGGTGGTCCGCCAGTCCTTCTTGCGCCATGTGCCATTCCAAAAGCCCTTCCCGTGATTGGGCCATGATGACGGCGTTGCGGTGACAGAATGCCAAGGACTCATCAGGGGACTTGGCCAGGCGCAAGGCGCGGGCATGCAGGGCGCAGACTTCGGACTGGGCCGGTTTGACCTCCAACAGGCTTTGGGTGATGGGCAAGGCCCAGTTGCGGTGGTGTTGCAAAAAGTGTTCGACGATCTGTCGCCATTTCTGACTATCCGGATGATTCCAATCCCGGCACTGCAAGGTGGATCGTGCCAGACGGCGAAAATAGTCACCGACGCTGTTTTCGTCCCAAACCGTCCCGATATCCAGGACCCGTCTGGCAATGCTGGGATGGCGGGTCAGGATGTATTCGTTGTCCCGCCACAAGGTTTCCGACGACAAGGCGGGCCACAAATCCTGATGAAACACATGGGCCTGCAAACCCAAGGCCGAAGCAAGGACCGTTTCAGCCACACCATCCGACGTGACGGCCTGCATGGCGGCGACCATGGCATAGGCATCGAACAGCTTCGGGTCGCTGTTCTTCATCCCCTTCAGAAAGATACTGAGCCGGGGGTCACCCTCCCCTCCATCAGCGTTTTGCAGGGCAGCCCCTAACAAGCTGCCTGCAAAAGTGTCGCTTTTATTGGTCGCCGCGATCAGGGCGCTGACGTTGCCGTCGTCGGTCTTGCCGCTGGCGACGCAGATCTTTAGCGCGTCAGCTTCGTCATGCAAACCAGTGATCGGAACATCCTTCATGTCTGCGAAAGTTCCGATTTTTTTTCGGCTCTTGTGCCATTGCAATTGGTGCGTGACCAACAGGACCGTCACGGGAGAGGCATTGGAGCTTAGGAACGCGATCAGCTCTTCTGGGGTGATCGTCGGCAAGTCGATCAACACAAGGCTTCGTTCGGTTGAAATCAATGCGGCAAGCTCAACGAACTGGGCGGTTGTCGCCCTTGGCTGAAACCACACCCTCCAACCACTGTCCGCAGCCATTTTGGCGGCTTGCAAGGCGGCGGTGGTTTTTCCTTCGCCGCAGGGACCGTAAACCCAGATCACCGTCGATGTCTGGGCGTATTCATCGATGGATTGGATCTGATCGAAGATACGGTCGGCAGCCGCCAATCGGGCGATGTCCGGTGCCAAGGCAATGGCCGGGCTTGACAATCCTCCGGCGAAAAAGGTCGCCAAAGACTGGGGGGACGCGGGGTTTGTCGAAAAGTCGTTCAGCAAACGCCAATGATGGGTTTCGGTCGTCGCTGGGGTGGTGGGGCTGCGACCAGGCAGCCACGCCCAAAAACGGTTTTTCCCGTGGACCTGGGCTTTCGGGTCGAACAGGGCGGTGTCGAAATACCACCCGCCATCGGTTTGGTGTTTAAGGGGTTCCAGGAACAGCTTTCCCGAAAACAGGTCAGCCTCGGCCCACATCAAGCCATTGGGCTTGTCTGGGGTGGCATGGGCCTGGAATGCCGCTGTGGCCTGAACGGAATAACTGAGCAGCGCCTCGCCACGAGGTTGGCCGATGGTGCTTTGATGCAGGTGGCCATGCAGATACAGAACCTGCTGTTTCCTCAGCAACCGCCGCATATCTTCGACATCTTTTTGGATCAACGTCTCCAGGGGATGGTGACCCAAGGCGATGATCAAATCGGGGTTTTCTTTCGCCACCTCGATCAGCGTATGACGAACCAGATCGACGCCTGGACTGGTCGTGCCGTAATCATCCTGGTTTGGCGGGGATTTCTTCCCAACACACAGCCACGCCGTGTTGAAGCCGATTACGGCGATTTTCTTGCCCTCTTTTTGAATAAGGCTGTGCACACCGCCCAGCTTGGAATCGAGCCAGTTGTCAGCCCAGGCGCCCGCACCCCATTTTTTGGCGAAAGTCGCATAAGCCCCGAAACGCACCTGGGCGGTACATCTGCGCTTACGTTGTCCCGCATCGTCGGCTTGGAAAAATGTGTCTTGTTCGTCTTCTGGGATGCTGCTGCCCAAATCCCGGTCCAGATCATGGTTGCCCGGCACCATGAAAAACGGCCTAGCCTCTCCTAAAATAGATTTCAACGGGCCTAGGAATCTCGATTCGAGTAGGGCGAATTGAGAAGCTTGACCGGACCAGACAAAGTCTCCGGTCATGAAGACGGCATCGGGACCGTGGCCGTTGTCCATCTGCTCTTGGACATGCTTCAGGATCGCGGCGTAGACGATGTCGCTGCCATGCGATGACTTTTCATGAATGTCTGAAAGATGCAACCACCGAAACGCCATCGCCCCGCCACCCTATCCGCAAAACGCGTGCAAATTGCAGTCTTGCAAAAGTTTAAGTGGCGAGCAAACGAGTTTCTACCAGCCCTGCTTCAGCCCGTGGGCGATATCGGCGTAATCGGGTTCGTTGTCCGGGCACAACACGCCGTGGCGCATCAAGAAGTCGGTGATCACCAAATTGACGTTGAACTTGAAGTCCTGGGTGTCGCGGACGCGGTGCGCCACCTCTTCGATATCCATCAGGGTGAAGTGCTCGACCTCGCCGTCGGTGTTGTTGGGGGTGAAGCTGGCGGGCACTTCCAGGTCGTAGCAATACATGACATCGGGCTTCAGGCCCCATTGGTCTTCCAGGCAATAGGAAATGACGCCGACCGGTTTGGCGGTGCGGGCCAATCCTTCCGGGATGTCGGCTTCCTCGGCCGCTTCCTTGACCAAGTTGTCCATCAAGGACAGATGTGCCGGCTGGCCGCCGGCCACCAAATTGTCCAGCTTGCCAGGCGCCACCGCCTTGTCCACGGCGCGTTTGGCCACCCACAATTTCAACTTGCCGCCGTCGCGGACGAAGCCGTTGACGTGCACACCGAAGGCACGGATACCGAACAGGCTGACGACGCCGCGGTCGATCGTCATCAAGGGGGCGTCGGAAAACCGGCGGGCGACGCGATAGCGTTCGCCGCGCAAGGACGGCGTCTTCCATTGGGTGGCCAGTTCCTGGCACACCCGGTCCACCGCCGCCGAGCGATCGTCGGGTGCGGCCAGTCGTGGGTGCAGGCCGACCATGTCCTCGGACACGGCGAAGGTGTCGGCATGATGTTCCAGATGCCAGGCGACGTCGCCGCGCACCCAGCCCACATGCTGGCCGTCCACCACCAAGGGGCGGAAACGGTCCAGATCATGCCGGTTGCAGGCGGCGATGTGATCCAGGAAAGCCATGGCGCAAGGAAAACGCAAAGCGCACAGCGCGGTCAAGGGCGTCATGCCTGTCCCTTGGGGTTCGCATGGGTCTGCACAACCAACCCTGGGGTTGCCGGAAAAACCGGCAGTCCGTGACCGAAATGCCGATTTTTTTATTGCGATTTCAGCGGGCTAGACTCTTTTCCAAGAATGGACGTAAGGATACCCAGCGGCTATACTCCGCCCCTCTCGGGGTTGAGACAAAAGGTTTCTGGAGGAAAAAATGAGCGAGTTCGCGAAAAAGACCCTTGCCGATTGGGATGCGCTGGCGTCCAAGGATTTGAAGGGCGCGTCGCCGGAAACCCTGAACTGGGAAACCCCCGAAGGCATCCTGGTCAAGCCGCTTTACACCGCCGCCGATCTGGAAGGCATGGAAGACCTGGACACCCTGCCCGGCTTCCCGCCCTTCCTGCGCGGACCGCGCGCCACCATGTACGCGGCCAAGCCGTGGACGGTGCGCCAGTATGCCGGTTTCTCCACCGCCGAGGAATCCAACGCCTTCTACCGCAAGAACCTGGCCGCCGGCCAGCAGGGCGTGTCGGTGGCCTTCGACCTGGCCACCCACCGTGGCTATGACAGCGACCATCCGCGCGTCGTCGGCGACGTGGGCAAGGCCGGTGTGGCCATCGATTCCGTCGAAGACATGAAGATCCTGTTCGACGGCATCCCGCTGGACAAGATGTCGGTCTCGATGACCATGAACGGCGCCGTTCTTCCCGTGCTGGCCGGCTATATCGTCGCCGCCGAGGAACAGGGCGTGTCGCAGGACCAGTTGTCGGGCACCATCCAGAACGACATCCTGAAGGAATTCATGGTCCGCAACACCTATATCTACCCGCCGGGACCAAGCATGCGGATCATCGCCGACATCATCGAGTACACCTCGAAGAACATGCCCAAGTTCAACTCGATTTCCATTTCCGGCTACCACATGCAGGAAGCCGGCGCCACCGCCGTCCAGGAACTGGCCTTCACCCTGGCCGACGGCCTGGAATACGTGCGTGCCGCCCTGGGCCGTGGCCTGAAGATCGACGATTTCGCCGGCCGCCTGAGCTTCTTCTGGGCGATTGGCATGAACTTCTTCATGGAAATCGCCAAGATGCGGGCCGGCCGCCTGTTGTGGGCCCGCATCATCAAGCAGTTCGACCCGCAAAAGCCGTCTTCCATGGCGCTCAGGACCCACTGCCAGACCTCGGGCGTGTCCTTGACCGAAAAGGACGCCTACAACAACGTCATCCGCACCACCATCGAAGCCATGGCGGCGGTGCTGGGCGGCACCCAAAGCTTGCACACCAACGCGCTGGACGAAGCCATCGCGCTGCCGACGCCGTTCTCGGCCCGCATCGCCCGCAACACCCAGTTGATCATCCAGGAAGAGACCGGCATCCCCCATGTGGTCGACCCGCTGGCCGGTTCCTATTACGTGGAAAGCCTGACCCACGCCTTGGCCGAGGAAGCCTGGAAGCTGATCCAGGAAGTGGAAGAACTGGGCGGCATGACCAAGGCGGTGGAATCCGGCATGCCGAAGATGAAGATCGAGGAAGCCGCCGCCCGCCGTCAGGCCCGCATCGACCGGGGCGAGGAAGTGGTGGTCGGCGTCAACAAGTACCAGCCCGCCGAAGAAGCCCCCATCGAGATCCTGGACGTGGACAACGCCAAGGTCCGCGAAGCCCAGATCGCGCGCCTCAAGCAGATCAAGGCCAGCCGCGACCAGGCCAAGGTGGACGCGGCCCTGGCAGCCCTGACCCAGGCCGCCGAATCGGGCGAAGGCAATCTGCTGGAATTGTCGGTCAATGCCAGCCGGGCACGCGCCACCGTCGGCGAAATCTCGGATGCCATGGAAAAGGCCTTCACCCGTCACCGCGCCGTCAACCGCACCATCTCGGGCGTCTATGGCGGCGTCTACAAGGATGACGCCGGCTTCGCCAAGTTGAAAGCCGACATCGACGGCTTCGCGCGTGATGAAGGCCGTCGTCCGCGCATGCTGGTGGTCAAGATGGGCCAGGACGGTCACGATCGCGGCGCCAAGGTCATTGCCACCGCCTTCGCCGATATCGGTTTCGACGTGGACGTCGGCCCGCTGTTCCAGACCCCCGACGAAGCCGCCCGCCAGGCCATCGAGAACGACGTCCACATCGTCGCCGCCTCGTCGCTGGCCGCCGGTCACAAGACCCTGGTTCCCCAATTGATCGAGGAACTGAAGAAGCAGGGCGCCGGCGACATCCTGGTGGTTACCGGCGGCGTCATCCCGCAGCAGGATTACGACTTCCTGTACAAGGCGGGCGTCGCCGCCGTCTACGGCCCCGGCACCAACATCCCCAAGGCCGCCGCCGAGATCCTGGAATTGCTGAAGAAGCAGAAATCCGCCGCATAAACATCGCTGCCCCATGAACAGTTGAAGCCCGATGTGCTCTGCACATCGGGCTTCGCTGTTTGTGCAGCTCCACGACGTGATCCAGCGACCGGTGCCCTGATGGGTCGGGTCTGTGGAGTGTCTGCTGTCAGGGGAACATGTTATAGCGGATGATGCAGTAAAGCGCCCGAACGCCGTCGCGCCAACCGATCTTCTTGCCTTCTTCGTAGGTTCGGCCCGAATAGGAGATTCCCACTTCGTAAATACGCGGGGCCGGCTTCAGGCGCGCCACCTTGGCGGTGATTTCCGGCTCAAAACCGAAGCGGTTTTCAACGATCTTAACCTTCTGAATGACCTCGCGACGGAAGACCTTGTAGCAGGTTTCCATGTCCGTCAGGTTCAAGTCGGTGAACATGTTGGAAGCCAAGGTCAGGCACCGGTTGGCGACCATGTGCCAGAAATACAGCACCCGTGTCTCTTCCCCGCTCTTGAAGCGTGATCCGAAGACAACCTCGGCCCGTCCGTCCAAGATGGGCTTCAACAGCTTGGGATAGTCCGAGGGGCTGTATTCGAGATCGGCGTCCTGAACAAGCACGATGTCGCCGGTGGCGTGAGAGAAGCCGGTGCGGAGCGCGGCACCCTTGCCTTGGTTGAGGGCGTGCTCATAAAAGACGATGCTGGGATGCTTGGCGGCCAGCGTCTTCAGCACCTCGACGGAACGGTCCTTGGACCCGTCATCAACGATCACGATCTCGAGATCAAGGCCGCAACGGTCAGCGGCGACGACCCGATCAACGATCTTCTCGAGCGTGCTTTCTTCGTTGTAGCACGGGATGACGACAGAGAGTTTCTTCATGTCCATGGACACACATCTTCCATTCCATATTTGACGACGTTTGATAACCCTTACGGAGCACCTTGTTCAAGCCTCATTCCGGGCCTGTTGACGATCATCCCCACGCCACCCGCGCGCGCCAGTCCCGCCACCAGCCAACAAAATGCGATCCACCAGCTTTGCCAAGCTCCGAAACTGATACTGGAAATGACCAGTGTCGCGATCATCAACTGACAAAAGCTGATTTGCTCGGCCGCGGAACGGCGGACGATCAGACGCAAGATCGTCATCGCCAGGACAAGATACAACAAGGCGCCGACCACCCCTGTTTCAAGCCAAACCTGAACAAAATTGTTGTGGGGGTGCAGTGGCATGACGTCCAAATTCATGGTCGATCCGGTCTTGGGATCATGGACCGCGATGGGGTGTTCAGCCCCCGGCAAGTCACGCGACGCATCGAGACCCCAGCCGAGAAACGGGTGGTCCAACCACCGCTCGGCTCCAAAATGCCAGATCAGCGTCCGGTGGATAGCGGAATTGGGCAGCCAGGGCATGCTGGACTGCAATTTTTCCGGCGGCGGCAGATGATGGGCAAGCGGGGTGACGGCGTTCGCGACAATCAGCGCGGCCAACACGCTGGCGATGGCAAGACGTGAAGAAAGGCGACCCAAGGCAGCAACCCCCAAGGCGGCGCAGATGGCGACCAAACCCGACAGGCTGCCGGTGATCAACGTCGTCGCCAAGGCGGCACCCATGAAGCCGGCTCGCGGCAGCCAAGCGGCCCGCCCACGCCACCACGACACGACGACAAGCGTCAACAACACGCAGGTTGTCGCACCGGTCTTGTAGACTTGCAGGGTGACGGCAGGGGGGGAATCCTTGCCCAAGCCATGCATGAAGCGGGTTATGGCCATATTGGACAACCATTCCAGCCCCATGATGGCGAAGCACACCAGCAATCCCAGTTTAAGCGCGTGAAAGACGCGGTTGGACTCCTCCGATTCCAGCCCTTCCACCGCCATCCAGGTTATCAGCCCGCCACCGCAGAGGAGGGTCAGTTGGGACACTTTCTGCAACACCATCCCCTGAGTGTGTTCCCACGCCAGTCCCAACGCCCCCCATCCGAGGAAGGCGACAAGTGTCGTCAGAAAAAACCTGTCGATGCCTGACCAGCCTCGCCGATAGCGGATTTGATCGAAAACCGCCGACAATGTCAGAATGGCTAAAATAATAACAACAGAACGGTTAGAAATAAAAAGTGACAATGGCAACATGAAAGCCGTTGCCATTAGAACAAATGGAAATAATTTGAATTTCTGTTGTGTCACACCCATGATTCCTGATCTTGCCTTATGGCAG
>JAIWOG010000328.1 GCA_020217035.1 Magnetospirillum sp.
AATGTTTAGAGCGAGAGCCATTCTCCGGCCAGAATATATTCTTCACCGCCAAGCCCGCGCTTGAATGCCGCCACTCCAGGGGTTAGCTGCGCGTCGATGCCGCCCAGGTCGAACCAATGACAACCACTGTCTTGCAAGGCCATTACGGCGGACCAGAGCAACAGATAATTGCCGGACAGGCGTCTCCCATCCTCGGAATTCCAGCTCACCAGATAGGTGGCGGAGCTGCCGTGCCGCGCCACCAACACGCAAGAGACCGCTTCGCCATTGGCCCAAAAACGAAAGGCGATCACATCCCCATGCTGCGCCAGGGCGGTCAGCATCGGCTCGGGAACGCCCGAAAAACCCATGCGCTGGATCATTTCGCGATAATGGGGCAGCAACCACGCAACGGCTTCGCTGCCCCTGAGCATGTCCACCGTACCACCGCTTTTCTCGGCTTTGACCAGCATATTGCGCCATTTCCCGGCCAGGGCCTTGCGAATTTCCTGGGGCGGGCGGCGAAGATCAAGCCAACTGGATTGCCAGGCCGGGGCCGAGCGGCGGCGAAACCCCGTTGCCACCAACATCTTCGACGCCTCGGCCGGTAATTCCGGCGCCATCAGCAAGATCCGGCCGCGCCACCACCGCCAGCGGCGACGCAACGCCGCTATGACGGCCATCTTGATCTCGATGGAAAGATCGGGTTGCAGCCAGACCGGACCCCGATTGAGACGCAGCCCCGCCAGTGGGCCGAAGCGGCGTTCCAAGAATTGCGCCACCGCGACGGTTTCGTTGTCCACGGCCATGCGCAGACGGACCGGCCGCCAGCCTTCCGCAGCCGCCTTGCCATCGCCCCACGACCAGTCCTGGAGCAGGTTCGAGCGGGGGGCCACGGCGAAGAGGCGGGTGTATTCCGCCCGTTCGACGGCGTGCAGGGTGACGATCACGACGCCCTCAGCGCAAGGGCGTACGCCTCGCTCAAATGGCGGGGCCGCAGCGATTGATGACAGGGCAACAAAAGCAAGGTGCCACGCAAACGTCGGGCGGCGCTGTCCATGGGCACGCCGGCCGGTAGGTCCGGCCAGCTTTCCACCGGCAGATGCGCTGCCCGCAGCCGGCTATAGACGCGATCGGCCTCGGTGGGAGTGTCGCAACGCATAACCAACCGATAAGGCACGTGATCACTGAAATCGGGAAACAACGGCGCCCAATGCGCCAGCGGCGAAATGGCGTCCGCCAAGGCGGCGGCGTTGCGGCGACGACTATCCGCCACCTCGGTCAGGTTCGCCGCCGCGATCTGGGCGGCGGCGAAGGTCGAAAGAACCGGTGTCTGTTCCAATTCATGCGGGGCGGGATCGTCGCTGAAGCGAACTTGTCCCCCTGGGCGCAAACGCTGCAAGGGCGCACCCAGCGCGGTTTTTTGGATGGCCCGCTTCAATCGCCAGCTCATTGGTGAAGCCGGGGTGCATCCCAACTTCCGAATGGCGGCGGCAAGGTGCGTCCCGATGACGGCGGCACCGCCGCGGCGAACAACCAGCACGCCGCCATCGGGCGCGGCCAGCATCTTGTGGGGACTGTAAACCACGGCATCGCCAAACTCGCCGATCCCAGGATTGGGCGCCAAAACATGGGCGGCATCTTCGACCACCAAGGCGGCCCTCTCCCGTGCTTCCCGCGGCAGGACGCTCGGGCGTCCGAAATAATGGACCAACAACAATATTTCCGTTTGCGGCCATTCCCGCGCCGTCAAGTCGTCGCCCAGCGGATAGAAAACCAGCTTCGCCCGTTTCCCCAGCGGGCCCAAGGCGGCGGAACAAATGAAATCAGGGACCGCGACCAGCGGTGGACGGCCATGTGCCGCATGCCAGGAATCGGCGATAGCGGCCAATGACCAAGCCGTGCGCGACAGCCAGTAAGCCTGCTCCCCGTCACCAAGCCACCAGCGGGAAAACACCGCCGCATCCCCTGGCTTGGGAGCCACCAGATGGCGCCATGACGGCAACGGGGTAACGGTGATCATGGCCTTACCTCTTCGGCGGCGACCAGACCTGCCAGGAAATCGGGGCGGGCGCCGTCGGCGTTTGGGTAGCGAGCCAGCAGGCCAAGCGCCCGCAACGGCAACATCGCCGCCTGACGCAAGGCGGCCAAACGGTTGCCGCGCGACAGGTGGCCGCGCACGGCCTCGACGTGAATGATCAGCAGACGCAGGAAGAGCACGGACAGAACTGGACCGGGCAGTTTCTTCAGCACGCCCATGTGCCGATGCAAGATGGCCATCGAACAGGTCACCTTGCTGTCGATTCGGCTAGTTATGCCGGATTCGGCGATGGTGTAACGCAGCAAGGGGTCGGCGAAGGTGACGAAACGGCGACCGGCTTGCGCCAACACAGCCAGCCACAATTCGTAATCCTGGGCGGAACGTAAGGTGGCGTCGAAGCCGCCCACCCGCACCACCGAATCGCGGCGCACCAGAACCGTCGAGCTGGAGATGAAACCTCGACAGAACAAGGTCCGATAGGGGTCGTCGGGATTGGCCAGATAGCGGGCCCGGCTGTCGACCAGCTTTTCGGGGCCGCGTCCGACTTCCACCAGATTGTGCGACGACATGATCAGGTCATCGGCTTCGGTGACCGCCAGACTGCGCTCGAGTTTTTCCGGCAGCCATTCGTCGTCCGCGTCCAGGAAAGCCAGCCACGTGGTGCGGGATTCCGCCACCGCGCGATTGCGGGCGGCGCCCGCCCCGCTATTGGCTTGGCGGAACAGCCTAAGGGAAATGCCGTTCATCGAACCGACCATGGCGCCAGCTGTCGCCAGCGTCTCGTCACTCGACCCATCATCGACCACGATCACTTCGCGGGGGGGGCGAGTCTGCGCGGCGACGCTGGCCAACGCACGGCCGATAGTGGCAGCGTTATTGTAAGCCGGCATGACCACAGTCACATCGCAAAAGCTACCGGTCATTGACGAGGTCTTCCAGGCTGGCCGTGGGTGGAGAGGACTGCCGGTCCTCGACATGCAGGCGAATCGTCAGTTCCAGCATCACCAGGGCGTACAGGCGAAAAGCATGCGCCCGTGGCGCCGCAAACAGACGGTCGATGCCGTCCTTGGTCCAAAAGCCACGATCCAAGGCCCGCGACGAGGTCAGAAGCGCGCTGGCCGCCTGACCCAGCGGTCCCGCCATCCAGGCTGGCACCGGCGAGGCGAAGCCCTGCTTGGGAGCGTGCAAAACCGCGTCGGGTAAAAACTTCGCCGCCATGGCGCGTTCCAGCGCTTTCGGCGCACCACCAGGATTGCGCACCGCCGAAGGCACCGCCAAGGCGGCCTCCACCAGCCGATGGTCAAGAAACGGCACACGGCCTTCGACGCTATGAGCCATGGTGGTGCGGTCGAGCAAAAGCATCAGGTCGTCGGCAAGATAGGTGGATAGGTCGGCCGCCAGGATGGCGCTCTCCGGCGGGCCCGCGAACATCTCGAAGGCTGTGCGCTGGGCGGGTGGTGGCGGCGTTTGAAAGTTCCCCAGCAGACGGCGCAGGGGAGGGGGAAACATGGTGGTGTGATCGTGCAGGTAGCCACCGGGGTCGCGCCGGAACTTTTCCGCCCGCGCCAGTCGCCAGGCCAGCATCGGATTTAAGGCGTCAAGCGTGGGCTCGACGGCGCGACGACGCAGCCACGCCGGTAGGCACAGGTATCGTTGCTCGACCGGCAACGGAAAATACCGGCCGTAGCCGGCGAACAATTCGTCGCCGCCGCTGCCGTTCAAAACCACCCGCGTTTCGCGGCCCAACACCTCGTTGATCAGATGGTTGGGCAGCAAGGCCGCGTCGTAAAGCGGCTCGTCGCAGTACCAGGCCAGTCGCGGCAGCAGACCGATGGCCGAGTCCACGGACACCTCGAATTCTGTATGCTGGGTGCTGTAGCGATTGGCCACCATGCGGGCCAGCGGCGTTTCGTCATAGGCGGCGCCGGCGAAACGGACGGTGTAGGTTTGCAAAGGCCCAGAGGCGGCCTGGGCCGCCATGGCCACGATCAGGCCGGAATCCAAACCGCCCGACAACATGGCGCCAACCGGAACGTCGCTGCGCATTTGCAGTCTGACCGCATCGGCCAGCAAGTCGGTGAGATAGTCGCCGAGCGCCGCCGGTTCCGAAGGAAGCCCTTGCGCCGCGCACGGCTGCCAATACCGGTTCACCGTCAGCGTTCCGTCGCGCTCGACACAGAGCGAACAACCGGGCGGAAGCTTATGGACGTCGCGGAACAATGTTTGTGGCGCGGGAACGTAGCCATGGGAAAGATAGCTGGAGACCGCGTCACCATCCACCCTTGGCTGCAACAGGCCGGAAGCGAACAAGGCTTTGATCTCGGACGCGAAAACGATGCCGCCCCCCGGCAGCCGGGCCCAATAAAGCGGTTTGACGCCCAGACGGTCACGCACCAGCAACAGACGGTGGCGCTCGCGATCGTAGACGGCCAGGGCGTACATGCCATTCAAGTCATCGACAAAGGCGTCGCCTTTTTCCGCGAACAGCTTGAAGGCGGGCTCCATGTCGCCATTGGTGGCGAATACGTGGCCGCGGCGTTCCAGTGCGCTCCGTAATTCCCGGTAGTTGTAAATCTCGCCATTGCCGAGAAAAACCCGTCTGCCGCCGTCCTGCACCAGGGGTTGGCCGCTGGTCTGCGGATCAATGATGGCCAACCGGGTGAATCCGGCTTGAAAGCGTCGGTCAACGGAAACGTGCTGCCCGGTTCCATCCGGACCGCGATGACGCATGATGCCCAGCATGGCGGCGACGTCTGCCCTGCATTCCGGCGCACGATCGGGCAGGAACAGCCCGGCGAGTCCACACATGTCAGCAGCCGATTGATAAAAGCAGGAGCCGTGGGGCAAGCACCATCAGGCGAACACCCTTCGAAGCAGGGATGATCTGGTCAGGCGGGAACGATCACCAGATCATCCTGCCATGGCAAGACGGTTCGCTCGACGAGAATCTCGACGGCCACCGCCGGTACTCCATTGCCATAAGCCGTCCAGCGTGTCAAAGGGCTTAGCCTGACCGTACCGCCAGAGCGCAGCCTCAATTGGGCGTCGCCAGAGCGCAAGATCGCGCCATCCGGCGTCGGCTCGACCGCCCAAGAGGTGACCAGACGCCGAAGGACGCGACCTTTGCCGCGTCCGTTCAGACTGTCGACGATCACCGCACGTCCGCGTTCCAGTCGCCATTCTCGAACGGCTTCGACAGCCTTACCGAATCCGCCGTGAACCAATCTGGCGCCGTGCGGCAGCGGGGTCAGCCGTGCCGGCCCCAGCTGATCGGAACGGAAGCGGTCGTCGTAATAAGGGCGATTGGGCAAGGTGGGTTCGCCACCGGCGAATTCCAGCACGTTGTGCACCCGTGACGAGCGGTAAAGCTGGGATTTCTGACTTTCTCCGTAATGTCCACGACCAGGATCGATGAACACCGGCATACCCCGCCAATGCAGTTCGAAACCGCCCTGGTCACGGTGTCCGTGTCCGGTGGCAAGCGGCCAACCGGATGGTTTGGCATGGATCAGCAAAGACCAGTCGTCATGGTCGCAACGCAGCCAGCCATCGGCGGCCAGCGATGCCGGCGAAGGGACGGCGGCGCTGTCGCGCAGGGACGTCAGCGCCATCCTTTCGTCATCGGCCAACCCTGCGATCCAGCCACGATGGGAAGCCCCCCCGGGGAGCAGACCGGCCAGGTGTTCCGGCGGGCAGTCAGGAGAGATGTCGCCCATCAACGGCAAGCCACCCGGCATGGCGAAGCAGGCTGCAACGCCCAGCAACTTGGTCAACAACCGGGCAAAATCCTGGGCCTCGGGGCGATCATGACGGCGGGCCGACAGCCAGACATCGGCGTAATTGCGGCAGTAAAGCAGATGGTAGTGACTGGATTCCTCGCGCAGGACGCCTGAAGCCATGAACAAGCGCTCGGCCTCGGCCAGCAAGATCCGCCGGCCGGCATCTTCCGCCCAGGGCAGGCCGAGATCCAGACCCAGGCGATACAGGGCGCGACCATTGTTCGCCAAGTGATTGCAGGTTTCGGCCTCGCCGTACCATTCCAAGCGCGTCAAGATGGCGGCCGCATGATCCTTCAACAGGCTGACCGTCGCCTCCAAGGGACCAGGGAGTCCTTTCCTGCGGCCGAAATCCAGCAGGTTCACCGCCCGTTCGGCGGTGGTATAGGCTTCCCACGCGATGCCGTCATCCGCGGTGCCGAATCGTTCGCACCAATGCGTCCACAAAAGCGGCAGCCAAACCGCAGCCTCGTCGGGATCGGCCATCAACGGAAGCCAAGCGAAACGATGCACGGCCTCGGTAGTCTCGCGGTCAGCGAAGCTGGCGGTGAACAAAGCGGCGACATCGTCGCCATCCACCGTCACGGAAGCGCCGGCCAGGGACAATGTGGCTGGAGCCGGTGGACCAGCGGGGGGCAGGGTGACGAAGGCGATCGGATCGCCAACAGCACTGGTGTGGGGGTCCACCGAGGACAGATAGGGAGGGCAATGAACGGTAAAACCCGGGGGCGGCGAGACTTGGCCCAACATCCGCCGCAACAGGAAGCGACACAGCACCTTGTCTTCGGCGAGACGCCGGGCCTTACGGACAAAGCTGCTGATCATCGCAAGCACTGGTGAGCTGGCATCGGCTGGGATATAACCCTGGTTCCTTGGTCGGAGAGTTGAGAGTCACGACGGTGAAGCAAGACGTTCAGAAGTTCTGGAAAGCTCTCTATCATTCGCTCTACACGGATGTCGACTCCAACTTGTCGCGCACGGCTCTGGTCGAAGGTGTCAAGCAATTGGAGGACATGTTCCGTCTGCGCCGCCACATGTCCACCGTCGAGCTGGATCTGTCCGCCATCCGCGACAAGCGCGTGCTTGAAATCGGTCCCGGCGCCGGCGGGCATTCGGCGCTGATGGCCTATCACGGCGCCGTCGTCACCGCCTTGGACATCACCTACGACCGGGCGAAAGCGACCGGCGGCAAGTTCGCCTTGATGGGGGACTTGGCGCCGAATTGTGCCGCCGTGCAAGGTGACGCCGAGAACCTTCCGTTTGACGACGATTCCTTCGACATCGTTTATTCCAACGGCGTGCTGCACCACACCCCCGACACCGAAAAGGCCATCGCCGAGGTCCATCGCGTGCTCAAGCCGGGTGGCCAGGCGGTCATCATGCTGTATTGCAAGGATTCCTGGCATTATTGGATCAACATGGTGCTGTGCACCGGTATTTTGCGCGGACACCTGCTGCGAGGACGTCACTGGTTGGGGCGGGCCACAGAATGGGGCGGAAAGCACAAGCAGGTTGTGACCAACCCGATCACCCGTTGCTACAGCCGTGATGGCATCGCCGGGCTCTTTGCCCGTTTCGGCGAGGTCAGCATGCGCAAGCACGAGTTCTATTGGTACCTGTTCCCACTGCTGGGACGGCGTTTTCGCGAACACCAACGCCGCCGTTACGGCGAGCATCCCGGAGGCATCCTGGTCTATGGAGAACCCTGGCCCATGTGGTCACCCATGGAGCGTTGGTTGGGACCGGTGATGGGTTGGGCATGGTATATTTCAGCACGCAAATAATCATGTTGCGACTTCTGGCCTGGCTTTGGCTGGCGCTTTCCATGGCCGCCTATCTTTGGCAATTCAACGAGGTTGCCATCCGGCTGGTCGGAGTTCTGGCGCGATGACCGCGGTGGCTGCGGCCTTGCTGCTGACCTTGGCGTGTCTGGGGGCAGGGGCCGCGGTATTGCGTGCGTTGCGGGTCTTGCCGCACCCAGGCGGTGAAGCGGCGGCATGGAGTTTCGTGATCGGGCTGGGCGTCGTCGGCTGGATCTTGTTCGTCTCTTTTGCCCTGGGGCCGTTCGCCTATTGGCCCTTTGCCTTGTTGCTGACGCTTTGCGCCTTGGGTGTGGCTTTGCTGCCACGACCCCGCTTGTCCATGGGGGCTGCGCCGGCTCCGATCGGCATCTTTCTTGGCGCGGTCCTGGTCGCCGTCCTATGTGTGGACCTGGCCGAGGCGCTCTCGCCAATGGCCGACGCCGATAGCCTGGCTTATCATTTCGCCCTGCCGAAACGCTACGTCGCCGAAGGCTTGGTTTTCGAAACCCGGGCGGTTGAAGGGGCGGTGCCGCTGCTCATTCAGATGTTGACCGCCGCCGCCCTGGGCTTGGGGGGCGAAAGGGCGGCCACCTTGTGGGCGATGATCAGCGGCTGGGGGGCTGCGCTGCTGCTTTACACAGTGGCTCGCCATCGCTTGTCGCCAAGCTGGAGCTTGGCTCTGGCCCTATGCTGGCAGACGGTCCCCACCGTGACTTATGCGGCGGGAACCGGCCAGATCGAAGTTCGCACCGCCATGTTCACCCTGCTCGGCCTGCTGGCGGCGGCGCAGGCGTCGACCAAGGCTGATTGGCGTTATTCCGCGACCGCCGGACTGGCCGCCGGCTTTTTTGCCGCCAGCAAGTATCCTGGTCTGGTCTATGCGGTCGGAATGGCCGTGCCCTTGGTCTTGTGCTCTGGACGATGGTTGCGCGTTGGGTCGTTCGCCGTCGCCATGCTCGTCGCCGGCAGCCAGTGGTATTTGTGGAACTGGTGGAACACCGGCGATCCCTTGTTCCCCATGCTGTACGGTCTGCTTCCTTACCATGACGGGGTGCCATGGAACGCCGAGCAGACTCGTCACATGTCCCAGGTTTTCGCTGCCGGTGAATTGGCCTTGCCGCGCGACCTGTTCAACAGCCTGGCCTATCCCTTCCTGGCCACCGTGATGCCGTTGCCGGCGTTTGACGCGGGGCGGGCCGGGCTGGGACCGTTCCCCCTGGTGATGCTGCCCTTCGCGCTGGCCGGAATGAGAACCGGGCGGCTGAGCGGGTTGGTGGCCAGGATGACGATTGGCGTCATCGTGGTATACGCCGTGTGGTTCTTGTTCGGTCCATCGCAGCGTGTTCGTCATCTGTTGCCGCTGATGCCGGTGGTGATTTTGACCATGGGCTTCGCCGCCGCCGGCTTGCGGACAATGCGCGGGCCGGTATGGGCTGGACTGATTGCCGTCATGGTCGTGCAGCTCGCGGCGCAAGCGGTGATCGGTATCAAATATGTCCGCTATCTCGTCTCGGATCAAAGCCGGTCGGATTTTCTGGCCGCCAATATCGGGGGTTATGAGGCGGCGAGGTGGCTGAACGCCCATCTCGGTGCCGATGACAAGGTCATCTTGTCAAAGCGGGAATTGCCCTACCTGCTCGATATTCCCTACTTTTACGCCAACAACTTGTATCAGGCCGAAGTGGAGGTGCGCGGCCAGGACCCGGATGTGGAACGGTTTTGGAAACAAGCGCGGCGCAAGGGCATCACCCATATTCTCACCGCCGACGCCCGCACGGCACAATATCCATCGCCTGACACCAACGCCTTGCCGTGGCTTGCCGGACGCCTATTGAACCTGAATTGTGCCGAAGTTCTGGCGACGACCGACGAACCGATCTTCGAGTCACGCACATTGGGGAATGGCGGACAACGCCTGACAATGACCATCTTGCGCTTGCGGAACCACACCGGTTGCCCACTGCATTCAAGTGCTCCCGCGTCGTGAAGTCACATACCCTATCCCGGTGATCGGAACCGATCCCCGGCGCGTTCGCGCCTTGCCACCTGCCGATGAGTCCCTCTCATCGGATTGTGGTGTCAGAAGCTTGCCGATTGCGCCGGGCATGCCCCCCTCGGTGAGGTCATGGCGCGGCCGACGAACGTCTGGCAGTGAGCAACGTCAAACCGAGACTGGCGGCAAAGCCGCCCGCGTAGGCGGCGGAAAGAAACCATGCCAGTTCGGTCACCTCGACACTTTCCCACAAGAGCGCCGGCGTGATGAAGATGGTGATCTGGGCGACACGCCCCCACAACACCGGCTTGACCCATTTCACGGCGTAACAGAAGGCTCTCAACAGGTCGAACAGGGACAGAAACAGGATGACCCCGACCATCGCCTTCAACAAAACCCCCGCTTCGCG
>JAIWOG010000036.1 GCA_020217035.1 Magnetospirillum sp.
TGCGGAGTGATTCTGCGCGGCCCGGTGCCGAAAGCACAATTGGTCGAGGAACTGGCCGCTGCCCGCGCCCTGCTTTACCGCGGCGACGTGGGAGAGACTTTCTGTTCGGCCGTCGCCGAGGCCCAAGCCATGGGGGTGCCGGCGGTGTTGCAGGATATCGCCTGCATGAAGGAACGGGTGATCCCGGGGGAAACCGGTTGGGTGGTGGCCGATCAGGCGGAATTCGCCGACCGCGCCATCACCTTGCTGTCAGATGACGCCACCTGGCGGCAGCTGCACCACAATTGCCTGGTGCGGCAAAGAGCATGGGGATGGGATCAGGCGGTTTTGGAATTCGAACGGATCGGCGGCTTGACGATGTAACTTTCCGCCCCAATGCCCCCCCGGTCTGTGATATACCGCCGCGCAATTCATCCTGCCCATCCGAGGTTCTACCATGTCCGACCTTCGCCCAATCCGCCGTGCCTTGCTTTCGGTGTCCGACAAGACCGGCTTGATCGAGTTCGCTCGGTTCCTGGCCGAACGCGATGTCGAATTGCTGTCCACCGGCGGCACCTGCAAGGCGATCCGCGATGCCGGCATCCCGGTGGTGGAAGTGGCCGATCACACCGGTTTCCCGGAAATGCTGGATGGTCGCGTCAAGACCCTGCACCCCAAGGTGCATGGCGGCCTGTTGGGCATTCGCGGCAATTCCGAACATGAAGCCGCCATGGCCGAACACGGCATCTCGCCCATCGACCTGCTGGTGGTGAACCTGTATCCGTTCGAAGCCACCGTGGCCAAGGGCGCCGATTACGACGATTGCGTCGAGAACATCGACATCGGCGGCCCGGCGATGATCCGTGCCGCTTCCAAGAACCACGACGCGGTGACCGTGGTGGTGGACGTGGAAGACTACACCCGCGTCATGGAAGAGATGAAGGCCCATGCGGGCGCCACCACTCTGGGCTTACGCAAGCATCTGGCCGCCACGGCTTACGCCCGCACCGGTGCCTATGACGCCGCCATTTCCCAGTGGTTCGCCAAGGAACTGGGCGACACCTTCCCGCGCCGCGTCGTCGTCGCCGGAGAGCTGAAGCAATCGCTGCGCTATGGCGAGAACCCGCATCAGCAGGCCGCCTTCTATGTCAACGGCGTCCAGCGCCCCGGCATCGCCACCGCGCGTCAGCTACAGGGCAAGGAACTGTCCTACAACAATCTGAACGACACCGACGCCGCCTTCGAGCTGGCGGCCGAGTTCGACGAACCGACGGTGGCCATCATCAAGCATGCCAATCCCTGCGGCGTGGCCAGTGGCCCGGACATCGTCAGCGCCTACAAGGCTGCCCTGGCCTGCGACCCGGTGTCGGCCTTCGGCGGCATCATCGCCATCAACCGCAAGCTGGACGGCGCCACCGCCGAGGAAATCTGCAAGCTGTTCACCGAAGTGGTGATCGCCCCGGAAGCGGACGAAGCCGCCGTCGCCGCCTTCGCCGCCAAGAAGAACCTGCGTCTCTTGGTCACCGGCGGCATGCCCGACCCGGCGCAAGCGGCGATGACCTTGCGCAACGTCTCGGGCGGCTATCTGCTGCAATCCAAGGACAACGGCCGCGTCACCCTGGACGAACTGAAGGTGGTGACCAAGCGGGCGCCGACCCAGCAGGAACTGAAGGACATGCTGTTCGCCTTCCGCGTCTGCAAGCACGTCAAGTCCAACGCCATCATCTATGTCAAGGACGGCTGCACCGTCGGCATCGGCGCCGGCCAGATGAGCCGCGTCGATTCCTCGCGCATCGCTGCCTGGAAGTCCAAGGAAGCCGCCGACGCCGCCGGCCTGTCCCAGCCCGGCACCGTGGGTTCGGTGGTGGCATCCGACGCCTTCTTCCCCTTCGCCGATGGTCTGCTGGCCGCCGCCGCCGCCGGCGCCACCGCCATCATCCAGCCCGGTGGTTCCATGCGCGACCAAGAAGTCATCGACGCCGCCAATGAAAAGGGCCTCGCCATGGTGTTCACCGGCATGCGTCATTTCCGCCATTGAAGGCGGTCACGCTTCGCCGCCTCTCCGCCTTCAAGCCGCCATGGGTCCGGGGTTAAGCGCATTCTCGCGCCGAGCCCGGACAATGGTTAGAACATCCGAGCGACTTTCCACACCGTGCGGCCAGCATCGTCCGCCACGTAAAGCGACCCGTCCGGCGCGGCGGCGATACCCACCGGCCGCCCCCACACCGCGTGCGGGCCGGTCATGAATCCGGTGGCGAAGGCTTCGTAATACCCAACCGGCTTGCCATCCTTGAACGGCACGCGGGCCACCATGTAGCCGATGGGTTCGGATCGGTTCCACGACCCGTGCAGGCCGACGAAGGCGTCACCGCCGGAAAAGGCCAACCCCAACGGCGCCGAATGGGCGCGGAACAACAGGTCGGGCACCCGCGTCGCCGCCACCCTGTCGGGCGCCTTGGCCCCCAGGCCGGGTTGCGGGTTGGCCCCCAGATAGGCGTAGGGCCAGCCATAGAACCCGCCTTCCAGCACCTGGGTCAGGTAATCGGGCACCAATTCGTCGCCCAAACCGTCGCGTTCGTTGACCACTGTCCACAATTCGCTGGAACCGGGTCGGAAGACCAGGCCCACCGGATTACGCAAGCCGGTGGCGAAGCTGCGCCCGGCGCTTCCATCACGGCGAAACACCCGAACGGTGGCGCGGGGTTCGGCCTCTTCCTCGACATTGCGGCGCGAACCGATACCCACATAAAAGCGCGAGCCGTCGGGATGAAAGACCAAGGACCGCGTGCTATGACCACGATCATCCCCCAAGGCGCCATCGGGGGTCACTTGCCGGCGGTTCGTCACCATGTCCTGTCCGGGCTGCCAGGCAAGCGCCCACACGGCCTGGGTGTCGGCGACCCAGATTTCGCCGTCACGCTCGGCCAGACCGAAAGGCTCGGCAAAGCCGCTGGCCAAGGTCGAACGGGCTTCCGCCACCCCATCACCGTTACCGTCCACCAACCGGGTCAGCTTGTCGAAACGCTGTTCGGCCACCAGGACCGACCCGTCCGACAGCACCAACAGATTGCGCGGATGGTCCAAATCTTGGGCGAACAAACTGGCTTTCCATCCGGGTGGGACGCGCAATCCGGCGTTGGCGGGACGGGCCACCACCTCGGCGGGATTGGCCGAGGACGGGGTGGCGAAGGGTGCCGGCAGGGAATCCACCTCCACCCGGAACCGGGTGCCGGGGGCAGGATCGGCGGCGAAGGCCGCCAGGGGCAACAGCCACACCATCAATCCGGCAAGCTTGCGCATGGGGATCTCCCCTTCAGCAAAAAGGCCCGCTGTCTTCAGCGGGCCTTAAGGGTTTACGCGTTGGTGTCCACCTGCTCGCCGGGCGGCGATTTGGGGCCGCCCTTGGACACGCCCACCAAGGCGGGACGCAACAGGCGCTCATGCAGTTGGTAGCCCTGCTGCATGACCATCACCACCGTGCCTTCCGGCTGGGTCGGGTCTTCCATTTCCATCATCGCCTGATGCAGGTTGGGGTCGAAACGGCTTCCCATGGCCTGGATCAGCTTGATGCCATAACGTTCCATGGTGGACAGCAATTCACGCTCGGTCATCTCGACGCCGATGGTCAGGGTGTTGGCGATGTCGTTGCCTTCCCGCGCATTGGCCGGTACCGCGTCGAGCGCACGGCGCAAATTGTCGGCGACGCCCAGCACGTCCTTGGCGAAATTGGCCACCGCGAACTTGCCGCGATCTTCCGCCTGTTGTTCCAGACGACGGCGCACGTTCTCGGTGTCGGCGCGGGCGTAAAGAACCTCGCTCTTCAGCTTGGCCACTTCCGCTTCCAGCTCGGCGATACGAGCCTCGGGGCTGGTTTCCTCGGCCGGGGCCGGGGCGTCCGGGGCGGGCGTTTCCGCGCCTTGTTCGGGGGTCTGTTCCTCGCTCATGCCTTTGTTCCTTAAGAATTATCCGATCAGGCGGCCGACCACCTTGGCGGTGTAGTCGACCATGGGGATGATACGGGCGAAATTCAGCCGCTGCGGGCCGATGACGCCGATGGCGCCGACGATCTGTTCCTGGGAATCGCGGTAAGGGGCCACGATCATGGAACAGCCGGTGACGCCGAACAGCTCGTTTTCCGAGCCGATGAAAATCTGCACCCCTTCGGCCATGTTGGCCAAATCCAACAGGCGCAGAAATTGTTCCGAGGTTTCCAGCGCTTCGAACAGGCCACGGATACGCTCCAGATCCTCGACGGCGGTGACGTCGTCCAAGAGATGCGACTGGCCGCGCACGATCAAGGACGATTGCGCCCCTTCGCCCGACCAAGTGGCCAGGCCGGCTTCCACCACCCGGGTGGTCAGCTCGTCCAACAGATGGCGCTGGCGGTCCAGTTCCGACTGCACCTGGTCGCGCACCTGGTCCAGGGTGCGCCCGGCCAGACGGTCGTTCAGGTAATTGGCGGCTTCCACCAACGCCGAGGGCCCGACCTCGGGCGGCAGGTCCAGCAGGCGGTTTTCCACCATGCCGTCCTGGGTCACCAACACCACCAGCGCACGGCCAGGCCCCAGCCAGACGAAATCGATCTGCTTCAAGGCCCGTTGGATTTTCGGCGCCACCACCATGCCGGCACAACGCGACAGGCCGGACAGGGTGCCGATGGCTTCGGTCAACACCTGTTCGATGCTTTTGCCCATGGACTGGCAACGCATGTCGATGGCGGCCCGTTCGCTGTCGGGCAGGCCGCCCACTTCCAGCAACCCGTTGACGAACAGCCGCATGCCGGCCTGGGTGGGCAGACGTCCGGCCGAGGTGTGGCGGGCGTAAAGCAGCCCGCAATCTTCCAGATCGGCCATGACGTTCCTGATGGTGGCCGGCGACAGCGACACCCCCAGCCGTCGCGACAAGGTGCGCGAGCCGATGGGTTCGCCGGTCTGCACATAGGCCTCGACGATCTGGCGAAATATCTCGCGCGAGCGTTCGTTCAACTCGCTGATGACCGGGCTTTTGCCACGCATGGTCGCCTGTTTCCTAATCCCAGGCGGAAATCTAGTGAGGCTTCGCCATCCCGTCAACGTGGGGGGTTCCCCGAAACGGCATGAAAGGCTAGGGTGCGGGCCAATTGCCCACCTTCGAAGGACCCACCATGCCCCATCGCCCCTCGGGCCGCGCCCTCGACCAATTGCGCCTGGTGCGTCTGGAAACCGGTTTCTCGCGCCACGCCGAAGGGTCGTGCCTGGCCAAGTTCGGCGACACCCACGTGCTGTGCACCGCCAGCGTCGAGGAACGCGTCCCCCCCTTCCTGCGCAACACCGGCAAGGGCTGGGTCACCGCCGAATACGGCATGCTGCCGCGTTCCACCCATACCCGCACCGATCGTGAAGCCGCCAAGGGCAAGCAATCGGGCCGCACTCACGAAATCCAACGGCTGATCGGCCGATCCTTGCGCGCCGTCACCGACCTGGCCGCCATGGGCGAAATGCAGATCAAGCTGGATTGCGACGTGTTGCAAGCCGATGGCGGCACCCGCACCGCCTCGATCACCGGCGCCTGGGTGGCGCTGTATCTGGCCTTCCAGAAACTGGTGGAGTCCGGGAAGCTGGCAGCCGTGCCGCTGATCGACAACGTCGCCGCCATTTCCTGCGGCATCTACGAAGGCGAAGCGGTGCTGGACCTGGACTACCCCGAGGATTCCTCGGCCCAGGCCGACGCCAATTTCGTCCTGACCGGCACCGGCGGCATCGTCGAGGTGCAGGGCACCGCCGAGGAACGCCCGTTCAGCCGTGACCAGTTCAGCCAATTGCTGGAACTGGCGGAAAAGGGCGTTGCTGAGCTGGTGGCCTTGCAAAACCAGGCGGTGGGCAAGGCATGAGCCGCAAGTTCGCGGGCGGCAAACTGGTCATCGCCAGCCACAATGCCGGCAAGGTGCGCGAGATCGGCCAATTGCTGGCCGCTTTCGACGTCCAGGTGATTTCCGCCGGCGATCTGGGCTTGCCCGAGCCGGAAGAGACCGGCACCACCTTCGTCGCCAATGCCGAATTGAAGGCGCTGGCCGCCGCCAAAGCCGCCAATTTTCCGGCCCTGGCCGACGATTCCGGCCTGGCGGTGGATTGCTTGGGTGGCGATCCCGGCATCTATTCCGCCCGCTGGGCCGGACCATCACGGGATTTCGCCGCCGCCATGGAACTGGTGCATGCCAAGATGGGCGACGCCACCGACCGTTCGGCACGTTTCGTCTGCGCCCTGACCTTGGCTTGGCCCGACGGCCATATGGAAAGCTTCGAGGGCGTGGTCGAAGGCAGCATCATCTGGCCGCCGCGTGGTCCCAACGGCTTCGGCTACGACCCCTTCTTCCTGCCGAAGGGCGGCGAGCTGACCTTCGGTGAGATGGAAGCCCAGGCCAAGCACGCCATCAGCCACCGTGCCGACGCCTTCGCCAAGCTGGTGGCGGCGTGCTTCGCCTGACCCCATCACCCGGCTTCGGTATTTACATCCACTGGCCGTTCTGCCTGTCCAAATGCCCCTATTGTGACTTCAACAGCCATGCCAGCGCCAGCATCGACCAGGATCGTTGGCGGGCGGCGCTGCTGCGCGAACTGGACCATTACGCCGCCTGGAAACCGGGCGCCACCGTCACCTCGATCTTCTTCGGCGGCGGCACCCCCAGCCTGATGGCGCCCAGCACCGTCCAGGCGCTGATCGAACGGGTCGCCCATCATTGGGCCCTGGATTCCATGATCGAGATCACCTTGGAAGCCAACCCTTCCACGGTGGAAGCCCAAGCTTTCCGGGATTTCCGTTCTGCCGGCATCAACCGCCTGTCCTTGGGAATCCAGGCGCTGAACCAACGCGACCTGACCTTCCTGGGCCGTCGCCACGACGTGGCCGAAGCCCTGTCCGCCTTGGATTTGGCGGGTAAGACCTTTCCCCGTTTCACCTTCGACTTGATCTACGCGCGGCCCGGCCAAAGCCTGGAGTCTTGGCAGGCCGAGCTGAAACAGGCGCTGAGCTTGGCCGGCGGCCATCTGTCGGCCTATCAGCTGACCATCGAGGAAGGCACCGCCTTTTACCCCATCCACGAACGCGGCGAGTTCCAGCTTCCCGACGAGGACCTGGCCGCCGAGATGTTCGCCGCCACCCGTGCCTTATGCGCCCAAGCCGGCATGCCGGCCTACGAAGTGTCCAACCATGCCCGCCCCGGCCAGGAAAGCCGTCACAACCTGACCTATTGGCGGGGCGGTGATTACGCCGGCATCGGTCCCGGCGCCCATGGCCGGCTGAACAACCACGCCACCCGCCAGCACCGTGCCCCCGACATCTGGCTGCGCCGGGTGGAAGAACACGGCCACGCCACCCAGGTGGCCGAAATGCTGGATGCCCGCACCCGGGCCGAGGAATTGCTGATGATGGGGCTGCGTCTGACCGACGGCATCCATGCCGGCCATTTCCAGGCCCAATGCGGCCTGGATGTGTGGCAGGTGGTGGACAGCGGCACCTTCGCCCTGCTGGAGGCCGAGGGGCTGACACGGCGCACGGCTGACGGCTTCGCCGCCACCGAAGCGGGTCAGTTGCTGCTCAATTCCCTGACCGCCGCGCTGTTGGACTGATCACATCCCCGGCTGGGCGAAGCTGGTGGGCGCCGGGGCGATGTCGGTCAGGCCGGACTTGGCGATCTGACGCACCGCCAACCCGCGGTCGGAAGTGCCGTCGGGGCGCAGGCGAAACAAGCCGTCGACGCCGGCGAAGCCGCCGGGATTGGTCAGCGTCGCCGCCGAGTAATCCAGGTTTTGCCGCACCAGGGTCGCCGCCAAGGCGGTGGCGTCATAGGCCAGGGAAGCGCGCAGCGTGCCGGCGCGCGGCGGACGGCTGCCGAAGGCACTGGCATAGCGGCGTTCGAATTCAGCGTAGGACTCGGCGGAAGGTGCGGCGAACCACGCACCCTGCAAGGACGGTTCGGCGGCCAGACGCGGGTCGTCCCACAACATGGTGCCCAGGATCGGGGTCTTGTCGATGTCCACCTCGAAATAGGTGACCAACGACGACACTGTCCGCAGCCGCGTTCCTTCGTCGGCGATCATCACCGCGTCGAAGGGCGGCGGCGGCACCGGGCTGGCGTCCTTCTTGTCGCGGCCACGGGTGCGGGCATCGGATTCGGTGAAACGCCGGACCTGCTGGCTGATATCCTTGGCCTGGGGGTCGTAATATTCCACCTTGGTCACCTGGCCGCCCAATTGCGGCACCACGCTGCGGAAAGCTTCCGCCACCGCCTGGCCGTATTCGTCCGACCGCGCCAACAGGGCGAAACGCTGCTTGCCCTGGTCGCGGGCATGGGTCACCACCCGCCTGATCTGCGATTCCGGCAGGAACCCCAGGCTATAGACGCCCTGGCCCAGCACCGTGCGGTCGGTGGTGAAGCTGAGCAACGGGATGCCCCATTGCCGGGCCTGGGGCGCCACCGCCTTGACCTCGGGCGAGAACACCGGCCCCAGGATGATGTCGGCGCCTTGGATGCGGGCTTGCTCCAGCGCCAGCAGCGCCCCTTCCGGCGTGCCCTTGGTATCCAGCGGGATCAGGTTCAACCGTGGGTCGGCCACGTCGAACAGCGCCAGTTGCGCGGCGTTGGACATGGCCTGGCCCCAGGCGGCATAAGGACCGGACAGCGGCGCCAGCAACACGGCGCGGATCTCGTCGCGACCGACGAAGCTGGTGGTGGGCGCCGGCAGCGGGGGTGGCGGGGCCGCCTGAACCGCCGGAGCCGGAGCCGGAGCCGGCGGCGAAGTGGGAACGGGAAGCTGGACCTGCGGCCGGGTTTGCGGCGCGGGCGGCGATGCCGTCTGCTGGGCGGGCTTGGTTCCATTCATCCAGGGTGGTAAGTCTGTCTGCGCACACGCGCTTAACAGCAGGGCCGACATGAATGGCAAGGCAGCGACAAGACGACGCACCGCAAATCTCCGATCCGGCGATGGATTGCGACCCCGAGGGTAGACATTTGCGCCCGCGAAGTAAACCGGCGCCCGGCCTTTATCTGGTCGCCACCCCCATCGGCAACATGGGTGACATCACCTTTCGCGCCGTCGAGACCCTGCGCACCGCCGATTGCGTCGCCTGCGAGGACACCCGCGTCACCGGCAAGTTGATGACCCGGCTGGGGCTGGACCGGCCGCTGTTTTCCTATCACGAACACAACGCGGAAAAAGCCGGCCCCGAACTTGTGGCCCGGCTGAAACAGGGTGCCATCGTCGCCCTGGTGTCCGACGCCGGCACCCCCCTGGTTTCCGATCCCGGCTATCGTCTGGTGCAGGCTTGCGTCGCCGAGGGCATCGCGGTGACCGCCCTTCCCGGCGCCTCGGCGGCCTTGACCGCCCTGCAATTGTCGGGCTTGCCCACCGACCGTTTCCTGTTCGCCGGCTTCCTGCCCAACAAGGCCACGGCACGGCGCACCGCACTTCGCGAATTGGCCGACGTCCCCGCCACCTTGGTGTTCTACGAATCCCCCAACCGTCTGGGCGAATCCCTGGCGGACATGGTGGCGGTCTTAGGCGACCGCGACGCGGCGGTGGCACGCGAATTGACCAAGCTGCACGAGGAAGTGGCCCGCGGCGACCTGTTCTCCCTGGCCGCCCGCTATGCCGACAGCCCCCCCAAGGGTGAAGTGGTGGTGGTGGTCGCCCCCCCAAGCGCCGGCCCGGCACCCAGCGAAGCCGATCTGGAAAGCCGTTTGCGGGCGGCGGTGGCAGGCGGCGCCCGGATCAAGGACGCCGCCGCCCTGGTCGCCGCCGAGACCGGTTTTCCCCGTCGCGACGTCTACGCCCTGGCGCTGAAGCTGTTCCGCATGGGCGACAACGGATGAGCGCCAACAGCCGCACCGGCAAGCGGGCCGAAATCATGGCGGCCTGGTGGTTGCGGCTGAAGGGCTACGCCATCCTGGCGCGGGGCTGGACCAACCGGCGCGGCAGCGGCGCCGGCGAAATCGACATCGTCGCCAAGCGAGGACGCTTGCTGGTGTTCGTCGAGGTCAAGGCGC
>JAIWOG010000037.1 GCA_020217035.1 Magnetospirillum sp.
GGGCCGATGCCGACAGCGCCGCCCACGCCTTGCGACCGGCACAGCGCAGCCGCATCTCGCGCGGGGCGCAAGCCTTCGTCGCCGCCCATCCCCATCTCGAGCAATGCGCCATGCGTTTCGACGTCGTCCTGGTCAGCCCGGGTCGCTGGCCACGCCACATTTCCGACGCATGGCGGATGGATGCTTGAGGCACGCGGCGGCCAAAGTTAAGGTCGTCGCATCGATGATAGAAAGGATAAGGCCCGTGAGACTTCGCCCCACCCTTGCCCTGGTCGCCTTGCTGGCGGCGTCGACCGCGCTTTCCGGCTGCGTCGGCATGGTCATCGGCGCCGGCGCCACCGCCGGCGTGGCCGCGTCGGAAGAGCGCGGCATCGAAGGCGCCGCCGAGGACACCAAGATTCGCGCCGAGATCAACGAAGCCTGGTTCCGCAAGAACGTCGACATGTTTTCCAAGGTGACGCTGGCCATCAGCGAGGGCCGGGTGCTGTTGACCGGCACCGTGCCCAGCGAGCAAATCCGCGAGGACGCGGTCAGCCTGACCTGGCAGGTGGCCGGCGTGCGCGAGGTCTACAACGAGATCCTGGTCCAGGATTCCGGCGGCTTCATCGACGGCGCCCGTGACGTGCGCATCCAACAGGAAATCAAAAGCCGCATGCTGTTCGACAAGGAAATCAGCAACATCAACTATACGGTGGATGTGACCAACGGCACCGTCTACCTGTTGGGGATCGCCCAGTCCGACGCCGAGCTGAACCGCGTCATCGGCCATGCCCGTGAAGTGTCGGCGGTCAAGAACGTCATCAGCTATGTGCGACTGAAGACCGATCCCCGGCGCCACGGCGGCTGATGAGCGCCGCCAACGATATCCTTGTCGACCTGGGCCAGTTCGCCGACGCCGACCTGCCGTTGCTGCCCGCCGCCCTGGCCCTGGCCCGGCTGCATGATCCCGAAGCCGGTGACCAGGACAGCGAGCAGATTCAGCAACTGGCCGACAGCATCCGTGCCGCCACCTTCGTCAAGCCCGATTGCCAGCAGATGGCCGCCGCCATGGTCGAGGTTCTGGTCGAGCGCCATCGTTTCGGCACAGGCGGCGAAAACGGCGACGGGCTCGAGATCAGCGGCTTGTTGCGCGAACATCGTGCTGGCACCGACACCCTTTGCGTCTTGTGGATGTGCGCGGCGCAAGCGGCGGGATTCGACGTCGAAATGCTGGCCTTTCCCATGCACGGCCTGATCCGTCTGAACGACGCCCTGGGCGGTCGCGTCATCGTCGAATGCGCCGAAGGCCGAATTTTGGACAGCGCCGGCCTGCGTTTCCTGCACAAGCTGGATTCCGGCCCCAAGGCTGAACTGGACCCCGCCTACTTCCAAGCCTTGACCCCGCGACACCTGCTGCTGCGCTGGCGCCAAAGCCTGAAGATGCACCATCTGCGCAATGGCCGCCTGGATCAGGCCCTGGACCTGGTGGAAAGCGCCTTGCTGTTCGCGCCCATGCAAGCCGGGTTGTGGCGCGAGGCGGGGTTGATGCGGCTGCGGCTGGAAGACCTGCCCGGTGCCGCCGCCGCCCTGGAACAATTCATCCAACGCGAGGATAATGCCCTGGCCCGCGGTCGCGGCCAGCAATTGCTGGCCGAAATCCGCGGCAGAATGCGCTGAAAGGCCCAAGGAGGAAAAGGTGAGCCTAGCCGTAGCCATCCAGATGGATCCCATGGAATCCATCAACATCAACGCCGATTCCACCTTTGCCCTGGCGCTGGAAGCGCAAAAGCGCGGCCACGCGCTGTTCCATTACCTGCCCACCGACATGGCCTTGAAGAACGGCAGGGTGCTGGCCTGGGTGCGTCCGGTTCAGGTGCGCCGCGAATTGGGCAATCATTTCAGCTTCGGCGACGCGCAATTGGTGGACTTGGCCACCATGGACGTGGTGCTGATGCGCCAGGACCCGCCTTTCGACATGGCCTACATCACCGCCACCCACCTGTTGGAACACATCCATCCCCGCACCCTGGTGGTCAACGATCCGGTCCATGTGCGCAACGCGCCGGAGAAATTGCTGGTTACGCACTTCCCCGGCCTGCTGCCGCCGACGCTGATCACCAGCGATCGTCGGCACATCATGGATTTCCGCGCTGAATACCAGGACATCGTGCTGAAGCCGCTGTTCGGCAATGGCGGCGCCGGGGTGTTCCACGTCAAGCCCGACGACGAGAACCTGAACTCGCTGTTGGAAATGTTCACCCAGCTTTATCGCGAACCGGTGATCGTCCAAGCCTATCTGCCGGAAGTGCGCCAGGGCGACAAGCGCATCATCCTGGTGGACGGCCAGCCGGCCGGCGCCGTCAACCGTGTGCCCCAGGCGGGCGAAGCGCGATCCAACCTGCATGTGGGCGGCCGTGCCATGAAAGCCGAGTTGACGCCCCGCGACCGCGAGATTTGCGACGCCATCGGCCCGACGCTGCGCGCCCGGGGGCTGATTTTCGTTGGCATCGACGTCATCGGCCACTATCTGACCGAGATCAACGTCACCTCACCCACCGGCATCCAGGAAATCGACCGCTTCGACGACATCTGCATCGAAGCACAGATATGGGACGCCATCGAGCTGCGCCGGGCGGCGACTTCAGACATTCCAACGGCTTAGGGTATTTAACTGCGAATGAAGGCCGGTGCTAACTGCGATTTCAGTTTGCGCCGCCTTGCTGTTGCGATGATGGAACATCCACCGCCGGATGATCGGGCAGGGTGAAACAGAACACCGTGCCGTGGGGCTGATTGTCCTCGACCCAGATATGGCCGCCATGACGTTCGACGACCTTCTTGGCGATGGCCAGGCCGATGCCGGTCCCGGAAATCGCCGCGTTACTGTGAAGCCGTTGGAAAACCTGGAAAATTCGTTCTCGCGCCGATGCCGGTACGCCGATGCCGTTGTCGGCGACGCGGATTTCCCACCCTTCTGGGTGCGGCCGCGCCGACACCACCACCTGGACGTCGCGGTCGGGATGGCGGTATTTCAGCGCGTTACCCACCAGGTTTTGCAGCACCCGCACCAGCATCGAGACTTCGCCCGCCACCACCGGCAGGGTACCGTCACAGGTGACTTGTCCGTTTGATTCCTGCAAGGCGGCGGTCAGATTGGCTAAGGCCGCGTCCAAGACCCGTTGCAGCGCCACCGGCTGCGGGTTGATCTCGGTACGGCCGGCGCGGGAATAGGCCAGAAGATCGTCGATCATCTGTTTCATGCGCTGGGCGCCGTCGGTCATGAAACCCAGGAATTCCCGGCCGTCAGCGTCCAATTGATGGGTATAACGGCGGTCGATCAACTGGGCGTAGGACCCGATCATCCGTAACGGTTCCTGAAGATCATGGGAGACCGCATAGGCGAAGTTTTCCAATTCGGTGTTGGATCGGCCCAAATCCTCCACCGCGCGGCGCAATTCCTGGGTGCGTTCCGCCACCATGGCTTCCTGTTCGGCCTTGGCCTGGGCCAGTTGCCGCCAGCCGGCCCGCAGCCAGGTCAGGAAGGCCAGGGTCGCGCCGGCCAGCAGCACATAGCCGACCAGGTGCAAGACGATTGTTTGTTGCTTTTGCGGGTTGATCTCGGCCAGCACCTGGGCGGCATCGAAGGTGACGCTGATGCCGCCGCGCACCTCGCCCAGTTTGTAGCCCTGGTTGGCGTGGCATTGCTGGCAGGCTTCTTCCACCAGCAAACGGCCCATGAAGCGGTATTGGTCGGAATTGTCGTCGGTCACTCGTTCCAAGACCTCGGTGCCACCTTGTTGGAAGCGGCGCAAGGCTTGGGTTTCCCACGGATCGGGGGCGTTGCCGGGACGTATGGGCTTCAGGCTGGTCAGCCGGAACGTCATGCCGCCGTGTCTGTCCATAAGTTCCGACATCTGACGGGTCATGTAGGCCGGATTGATCTTGGTATAAAGCCGACCGTCGACGGCGACGTCACGCAAGGGATCGTCCAGCCATTCGTTGGGCGGCGAATCCTCGCTCACCGGAGCATAAAGCCCGCCATGGCGGGCGTTCCACAGCCGGGTCGTTTCGACCACGGAAAACAGCATCCGCGCCCGCGCCGCCGCCACCTCGCGGGCCTGGCCGTCCAGCAAGTCCAGGTTATGCCACAGCGACAGCGCCACCAGGACGGCCCAGGCGGCCAGCGACCCCAGTTCCAACGCGTAGCCGGGAAAGCGCATGTGTTTCCATTCGCCCTGTGTCGGCCGACAAGGCCGGGGAATGGGTAGGATAGTCCACCCCACCGGGAATTTCATCCGTTGAAACCCGATCACCTGACCGCAGGGAACCAAAAGTGACCGCAGGCCAAGCATGAAGGGCTGTCACCAGAAGCAGCTGCTTCATGCCTTTCCCACGGACTATTCTGTGGCTGTACCATCTGCCAGCATAGTCAGGATACCATTCAGCCGCAGCAAGATCTCTCCGGGCCGCTCCGCCAGTATTTCCACTGTGGTGGGGAAGGACTTCAAGGCTCGCGCAAGATCGGGAACCCAAAGATAGGGTATGGTCCGCCCTGACAGCAAAGAAACAAGAGCTGGGGGATAGCTTCGCGACAGCAAGCTTTCCGAGATCAGAAGATGATAGGTGTCTCCCGCCTGCACGCCGACGCAAAATTCATCGTCCGCCTCGTGCAGGGGGCATCCCAATCCTTGATAAGCTTCGACCGCCGGACGTATGTCTGCCATGACACTCATGGCCGAAAATCTACGAATCTGCCCCAATCCACGATCTTGCATACAATTTGCTTTCGTCCGAAAGTGACTCAGTCTACACCAGGAACAATTGAATTATATCAGAATCGTTCGCCATGACCACCCGCGCCCCCACCATCGCTTTCGCCGGCATCGACTGTCTGGACATCGACGTCCAGGTGCAGGTGGCCGCCGGCCTGCCCGCCTTCACCATCGTCGGTCTGCCCGACAAGGCGGTGGGGGAAAGCCGCGAGCGGGTGCGCGCCGCCTTCAATTCCCTGGGCCTGTCGCTGCCGCCGAAACGAATCACCGTCAACCTGGCCCCCGCCGACCTGTTGAAGGAAGGCAGCCATTTCGACCTGCCCATCGCTTTGGGCCTGTTGGGTTCCATGGGGGTGCTGCCGGCGGACGAGGTGGCGGAATACGTCTCTTTAGGCGAATTGGGCCTGGACGGGTCGTTGGCGGCGGTGTCCGGGGTGTTGCCGGCGGCCATCGCCGCCAACGCCGCCGGCCGTGGCCTGATCTGCCCGGCCAGCCAAGGCCCCGAGGCCGCCTGGGCCGGCGAGATCGACATCCTGGCCGCGCCGTCCTTGCTGGCGCTGATCAACCATTTCAAGGGCACCCAGGTGCTGAGCCGCCCCGAGGCCCGCCTGGAAAACGATGATCCGGATCATCTTGACCTGAAGGACATCAAGGGCCAGGAAAGCGCCAAACGCGCCCTGGAAGTCGCCGCCGCCGGCGGTCACAATTTGCTGATGATCGGCCCGCCCGGATCGGGCAAGTCCATGCTGGCCGCCCGCCTGCCCGGCCTACTGCCGCCCTTGGAAGCCGCCGAGGCGCTGGAGGTCAGCATGATCCATTCCATCGCCGGGCAACTGGCGGAAGGCCGGCTGCTGCGCCGCCGTCCCTTTCGCGACCCCCATCATTCCGCTTCCGTGCCGTCCTTGGTGGGCGGCGGGGCGCGGGCCAAGCCGGGGGAAATCTCGCTGGCCCATAACGGCGTATTGTTCCTGGACGAATTGCCGGAATTCCAGCGCGGCGCCCTGGAAGCGCTGCGCCAGCCCTTGGAAACCGGCCGCGCCAGCGTCGCCCGCGCCAACGCCCATGTGGTCTATCCCGCCCGCATCCAATTGGTGGCGGCGATGAATCCGTGCCGTTGCGGCTATTTGGGCGACGCGGCGCAAGCCTGCGCCAAGGCACCCAAATGCGGGGCCGAATACCAGAACAAGATTTCCGGCCCGTTGTTCGACCGTATCGACCTGCATGTCGAGGTTCCGGCCGTCAGCCCCGCCGATCTGTCGCTGCCGCCGCCGGCGGAAGGATCGGCGCAGGTGGCGGCCCGCGTCGCCATGGCCCGTGCCGTCCAAGCCGAACGCGGCCGCGACTTGGGTATCCGCTGCAACGCCCAGTTGGACGGCGAAGCGTTGGAACGGCTGGCCGCCCCCGATGCCGCCGGCCGCGCCCTGCTGACCGAAGCGGCCGAGCGCATGCGGCTGTCGGCACGCGGCTATCACCGGGTGCTGCGCGTGGCCCGCACCTTGGCCGATTTGGCCGGGCTCGACGGGGTCGGAAGGTTGCAGGTGGCCGAGGCGCTGAGCTATCGGCGGGTGGTCCCTGGGCGGTCTTAAACCTTCTGTCTGGAATCGATCCAGGCATTTCGTCTAGTTGCATTGCACCACGCCGTTGCGCACAGTCTGTGCGTATGGAGACGAACGCATGCAGCACCAACCGGGCCTGTCATGCCATTTCCGGCGTGGTGCTGGACGTGGTGCAGGCCATGCTGCGTGAATTGTCGGTCAACGGCAAAGTCGACTTGGCCGACGCGGAACGCCTTATTTCCTTGGTCCGCCGCGGTCCCATGACCCTGGATTCGGCCTTCGCCGCCCAAGAGGAAAAGTGCCGCACCCATCATTCCAAGCCCAAGGGCAACGTGGGGGCGCGGTCCAATCCCTTCCAACGCCTGATGGTTCGGCCGTTGGAACCCTTGCTGGGCGACATTCTGCCGCGCCCCTTGCTGCCCCATTATTTCCAGTTCGTCGACACTGTGCTGGGGCCGGCGGCCCGGGACGAACTGGAACGTGATTGTCGGGCTTTGATCCAGGCGCTGCTGGTGGTCCATGGCAACAACCTGACCTGGGACCATTTCTACGGCGATCCGCGTTGCATCAAGATCCTGCGGCGCGCCTTGGCCATCATCGCCTCGATCCTGGCCCAACCCCACGGTCCGGCCATGTGGCGCAGGCATCTGGGCCGCCCCCTGGGCGACATCCCCGCCCCGGATTCCGCCCGGTTGGACCAGATTCTCGACACCTTGCTGCAAACCCATCACGGATTGGCCGCCTGACCCCGTCACTTGACCAAAGTCGGGGTAGGGGGCAAGGGCATTGGTTAGATTGGGACAGACCAGGAGGAATGCCCCGTGAACCGATCCGTCATCTTTTGGGCCTCGTTGCTGCTGCTGGCGGTGGAACTGGCCATCTTCGCCTTTGTCACCCTGCATCTGGATGCCGGACTGAAAACCGAGATGCGCGACGGCCAACCCTTCGGGAACTGCCTGAAGGAAGAGTTCGAAATCGTCGGCCTGGCCTGGCTGGCCATGACCTGCCTGGCTTTTGTCGGCGCTGTCCTTAGCCTGTTCAAGAAATCCAAATGGCTGTGGCTGGCCGCCTTCGTCCTGCCGGTGATCGTCGCCACCACCTTGGCCAAGTACCAGGAAGACCGCTTCCCCGCCTGCTGGGAACGGCCGGCCGAGGCTAAATAGCCAGTTCCACCAAAACCGGCACGTGGTCGGACGGTTGCTCCCACGACCGTGCCTCGCGCAGGACCTGGACTTCGCCCACCGCTGCGGCCAAGGGCGGGGTCACCCACACATGGTCCAGCCGGCGGCCACGGTCGTTCTTTTGCCAATCGGGCGAACGATAGCTCCACCAAGTGAACAGTTTTTCCGATGGCGGGATCACCTTGCGCATGGCATCCACCCAATCCAGGCTGGCCTGCATGCGGTCCAGCAGTTCGACCTCGACCGGGGTGTGGCTGACCACCTTCAACAGCTGCTTATGCGACCAGACGTCGGTTTCCAACGGCGCGATGTTGAGGTCGCCCACCAGGATCAGCTTGTCCTGGGGGGTATAGGTCTGGCCCAGCCAATCGGTCACCTGGGTCAGGAAATCCAGCTTGTGGGCGAACTTGTCGTTGAGCGCCGGATCGGGGATGTCGCCGCCGGCCGGCACGTACAGGCAATGGATTTCCGCCTGGTCCAGCCGCGCCACCATGTGGCGGCGGTCGTCGCGCCCGCACCAGGACGGGGTCTGGACGTCGCGTAGCGGCATTTTCGACAAGATGGCGATTCCGTTATAGCCCTTCATGCCATGGAAGGCGACATGGGGAAACCCCAAGGCCCGGCAGGCATCAGCGGGAAACAACTCGTCCACCACCTTGATTTCCTGCAGGCAGATGATGTCGGGGTTCAACGTCTCGACCACCCGGGCCAACAGGTCGAAACGCAGACGAACGGAATTGATGTTCCAGGTGACGACACGCACGACGCTTTCCCCTTGCTGGCTTGGTGGGGCGTTTTAGCATCATTCCAGCTTGGGACGAAACGGCCTTGCCCAAAAGAAGGGGGCGCCCGACCAGGGGGTGTCGGGCGCACCGGCCGCTGCGCGGCCTACCTTTAAAAGAAGGGGGCGCCCGACCAGGGGGTGTCGGGCGCCCGGGGGGACCACTCCGTCGCGGAGCGTCTCGTGGGGAGGGCAGGGGAAACCATCCCCACCGGCCATGGCCGTTGCGGCCCAGCCGCTTAAACCCTTAGGTGGGCAGTGACAGCGGCGGCTGTTATGGGAACGTGCGCAAGCCAGCCATGAGCCAAACGCATGGCTGTCAGCCGTCGTTCAACCTGGGCTTGGTGAACTTGGCGTCCTTGAACTCGAACAACGAGCGATCCAGGCTGACGCCGTTCTGGGCCTCGTACAACGACACCGTGGTCATATTGCCCTGGGCGTCCAGCACCCGCCATTGCCGCAATTGAAAGGGGGAATCGGAAAACACCAGGGTCAACTCGCCCTGGCCGGGATCGCCGCTTTCCACCAGCGAAATGCTCAACACGCCGGGCGCCCGCGTCACCTTGGTCACCGCCAGGTCCTTGCCATTCAGTTGCACATTCTCGCGCACCAGCACACCCGCCGGGGTGGAATCCAGGGGGATATAACTGGGTTCGCCCAATTCACGGTCATGGACGATCAAAAACGAGCCGTCAGCGACCACCAGCAACGGCGAGGGTGGATCGTATTGCAGCCGCATGCGACCCGGTCGCCAGAAATAGGCTGTGCCTTCGGCGATGTTGCCGTTAGGGGCGTATTGCTGGAACCGCGCCTTCAGGGTGGTGATCCCGTTCATATAGGCTTCGGCGCGGGCAATATCGGCCTTGTCCTGGTCCGACAGCGGCTTGCGCGGGCTGGCGGCCTGGGCGGCGGAAGCCAAAGCCAGCAGCGCCATCATGACCAGAACGATGCGACGGTTGAACACGGGAAAACACTCCTTGCAGCCAATCATCTCGGTTTAAGTGACGATGATGGCGGAATTTAGTAATCGTCGCGGGTCTGGCGCACCAAAATCTCGCGCTTGCCCACGTGGTTGGGCTTGCCCACCACGCCTTCGGCTTCCATGCGCTCGATCAGGCGGGCGGCGCGGTTATAGCCGATTTGCAGGTGGCGCTGGATGAAGCTGGTGGACGCCTTGCCCTCGCGGGCCACCAGGGCGACCGCCTGGTCGTAAAGGTCGTCACCCGAACCACCACCATTGCCGCCCCCGGGGGCGCCGAATTCGCCGCCTTCCTCGTCCTCGGTGACCGCTTCCACGTACATGGGCTCGCCCTGGCTGCGCAGATGCTCGACCACCTTCTCCACTTCCTGGTCGGAGACGAAGGGACCGTGGACGCGGGCGATGCGACCGCCGGCGGCCATGTACAGCATGTCGCCCTGGCCCAGCAATTGTTCGGCGCCCTGTTCGCCCAGGATGGTACGTGAATCGATCTTGCTGGTGACCTGGAAGGAAATGCGGGTGGGAAAATTGGCCTTGATGGTGCCGGTGATGACGTCCACCGACGGGCGCTGGGTCGCCATCACCAGATGGATGCCGGCGGCGCGCGCCATCTGGGCCAGACGCTGCACCGCCGCCTCAATGTCCTTGCCGGCCACCAGCATCAGATCGGCCATTTCGTCGACGATGACGACGATGAAGGGCAGGGCCTTCAGTTCCAGCAATTGTTCTTCATAGATGGGCTTGCCGGTGTCGGGGTCGAAACCGGTCTGCACCGTCCGCGTCAACTGTTCGCCACGGTCGCGGGCCTCGGCCAGGCGTTGGTTGTAGCCGGCGATGTTGCGCACCCCCAGCTGGCTCATGGCGCGATAGCGGTCTTCCATTTCACGGACCGCCCATTTCAGCGCCACCACCGCCTTGCCCGGTTCGGTGACCACTGGCGCCAGCAGATGGGGGATGCCGTCATAGACCGACAGTTCCAGCATCTTGGGATCGATCATGATCAGCCGGCATTCATCCGGGGTCAGCCGGTACAGCAGCGACAGGATCATGGTGTTGACCGCCACCGACTTGCCCGAACCGGTGGTGCCGGCGATCAACAGATGCGGCATGCGGGCCAGGTCGACCATAACGGGAGCGCCGCCGATGTCCTTGCCCAGCACCAAGGTCAGCTTGGCGGGGGCCTTCTCGAAGGCTTCCGAGGCCAAAAGCTCGCGCAGGTAGACCACCTCGCGCCGCGAATTGGGCAATTCGATGCCGATGACCGAACGGCCGGGAATGGTGGCGATACGCACCGACAGCGCCGACATGGACCGCGCGATGTCGTCGGCCAGGCCGATGACCCGGCTGGTCTTGGTGCCGGGCGCCGGTTCCAACTCGTAAAGGGTCACCACCGGACCGGGGCGAACCTTGACCACCTTGCCGTTGACGCCGAAATCCTCCAGCACGCTTTCCAGCAACTTGGCGTTCTGGGCCAGGGAATCCTGGGACATCAGATTGTGTTTTTGTTCCGGCGGCGGCGTCAGCAGACCCAAAGGCGGCACTTCGTAGCCCGGTCCCACCGGCCCGCCCAAGTCCAGCGTTCCCTGACGGGCGGCCTTTTCCCGCTTGCCGGCGATGGGCGGCGGACGCTTGGGCTCCACCAGGGCACCGTATTGCGGCATCTGTTCCAACGCGTCGTCGTCCTGGTCGTCGACCAGCGGGTAAGGCGGCGGCGCATCCCTGTCGTCCTGGTCCTCGTCGTCGTCATCCACCGTCGCCGGCACCGGTCGCGCCAAGGGCGAACGGCCGCTGGTCACCGTCACCGCGGGCTCGCGGCGGGCGGAATCGGGATTGGAACGCAAAGACCCGGCCGCCTGCAACGACCTGCGACCAGCCTTGCCCAGACTGGCCCAGTCCGAGGGCGACAGCCCAAGGGCGAAGATCGAGGCGAAGAACGCCACGCCCAGGCAGGCGCTGCCCACCGCCCACAGCATGTGCGGCGGCACGTGGGGGGCGACGAAGGCGGCGACGATGACCTTGCCCAGGGCACCACCGGGACCGATGGCCAGGAAGGTCAGACGCGGCAAGGGCAAAGCCGCCAGGGCCACCGACCAGATCACCACCACCACCGGCAACAGGGCGACGCGCAGCCCCCACAGTCTGGGCGGTTCGGCCTTGATCAGAATGCGCAGCCCCCAGGCGGCGGGAATCAGCACCGCCAGCCAACACCCCAGGCCGAAGAACTGGTCCAGCAAATCGGCGATGGCGGCGCCGAAACGCCCCAGCGCGTTGTTCACCGGGCTGTCCACCGCGGTGTTGAAGGACGGGTCGCGGGGATCGGCGGTGACCAGGGCGGCGCCGACCATGATCGCCACCGCGGTCAAAGCCAAGCCGCCCAGCCGGGCCACCAGCCGGCGCAAGGCCGGGACGGTGCCCTTGGGCAGGAAGCTTTGCTTTTGAACCCCCTTCTTGGCCGCGGCCATCATCCCCCCTAAAGCGTCTCTGCCATCAAGGTCAGCGCCCGCTCGGTCGTCTCGAGATCATGCACCAGGGCGACCCGGATGTAAGTGTCGCCCACGTCGCCGCGCGACAGGTACTTGCCGGGCAACACCCGGATCTTGGCTTGGCGCCACAAGGCCAAGGCCGCCTTCTCGCCGTCGCCCACATCCAACCACAGGAAGAAGCCGCCCGCCGGTCGGGTGAAGCCGAAACGGTCGCCGAAAATCCGTTCCGCCATGTCCAGCTTGGCACGGTACAGATCGCGGTTTTCCCGCACGTGGTCCTCGTCCCGCCACAGCGCGGCGGCGGCGGCCAGGATGGGCATGGGCGTCGCCGCCCCGCCATAGGACCGCAGGCGGGCGAAAGCCGCCATCAGTGAGGGATCGCCGGCGACGAAGCCCGATCGCAAGCCGGGAACGCTGGACCGCTTGGACAGCGAATGGAACACCATGACGTTGTCCAGGGAGCCGCCCATCTGGGCGCAGGCGGTCAAGGCGCCGGCCGGTTCGACCCGGTCCCAGATTTCCGAATAGCATTCGTCCACGCACAGCACGAAGTTCCAGCGCCGCGCCAGTTCGATATTGCGCTTCAGCAAGTCCAGGTCGGCCACCGAACCCTGCGGATTGGCCGGACTGCACAGATAAGCCAGCTTGACCCGCGACAGCACCGCGTCGGGCAGGGTGGTGAAATCGGGCACCGCCGTGGGACCGTCATGGCCGGGCACGAAGGTGGGCTCGGCCCCGGCCATCACCGCGGCGCCCACATAGACCTGATAGAACGGATTGGGCAACAGCACCAAGGGCTTGCCCTGGTCCGGGGTCGGCACCGGCGTGATCACAGTCTGGGCGATCAGGTACAGGGCCTCGCGGGTGCCGGCCACCGGCAACACCGCGCGGTCGGCATCGACCATGCCTTCCGGCAGGGCGAAACGCCGGTTCAGCCATTCGACCACGGCGGCGCGGAAATCGGGGCTGCCGTTGGCGGGCGGATACTTGCCCCAGGCGCCGGCCTGTTCGGCCAACACTTGCGCCACCAAGGCGGGTGGGCGGTGCTGCGGTTCGCCGATGGACATGACCAGCGAGTCAGCGGTAGCGGGTCCGCCCAGCAGGTCGGTCAGCCGCTGGAACGGATAATCGGTCAGTTGGTCGAGCTGTGCATTGAACATGGGCTTTGTTCTAACCCATTCCGCCGCCGTCGCCCATGGGGAAATGCCACTTGGCCGGGCATCCCCGAAAAGGAAGGGCGCGGCTTTCGCCGCGCCCCCCTTGCCACAACATCCACGAATGGACTTAGTGGATGGATTCGCCATGCAGCG